>JBBSGN010000631.1:0-2671 GCA_038254085.1 Chloroflexia bacterium
CGTCGTAGGTGATGCGCCCGTAATGCCCGGTCGCCAGGTGGTCGGCGCCAAGCTGGGCGGCCCGCTTGAGGAGCGAGTCGAACTTGACGTAGCGGTTGCACATGAGGCAAGGGTAGGGAGTGCGTCCCTTGCTGTACTCGGTCACGAAATTGTCAATCACCGTCTTGCGGAAGTCGCCCTCGAAATCGAGCACATAGAAGGGTATGCCAAGCTCGTAGCAGACCAATCGAGCGTCGTCCACATCGTCCGCCGAGCAGCAGCCTTTGTTGAGCTTGCCGGAAGCGCCTGCCGTGCGGCTCTGGGCGTGGAGGTGGTGCAGGCGCATATGCACGCCTATTACCTCGTAGCCCGCCTCCAACAGCAAGGCTGCGGTGAGGGAGCTGTCCACTCCGCCGCTCATTGCGACCACTACTTTGTTGATGTTTGTTGCCATCGTGCTCCTCTGTCTGATAATTATACCAGACGACATGTAGATGGGGTATACGACTGTTAATCACCACCCTCAGCAAGGGAGTGATGAAAGAAGTAGAGGTGGAGTAAAATAAGAATATGAAAGAGCAAGAACAAACAAAGGGCAAGTGCCCACATTGCGGGCAAAACCGATATGTGGTGAGAGCCGGGTTCAACCACACAGGCTCACAGAGACTAAGATGCCAAAGGTGCAAGCGGTACTTCCCTCCTCAGCGGTACTTCCCTCCTCATAGGAAGCCGATGGGCTACGACCAAGCCACCAGGGAGATGGCGGTGCGTCTCTACCTGGAAGGAAACAGCTTCCGAGGTATTGGCAAAGTGCTCTCGGTTCACTACGTGAGCGTGATCAACTGGGTAAATGCCCATGAGCGTACCCTCCCCCAGCAGGTAGCGGACAAAACACCCACAGATAGCGTGCTATTCTCGCTAATCATCGCCTCAAGAATAATCTCTGTCTTCTCTTTTAATCGCCCCTTTAGTCTCACTGTTCCATTAGCGGTTGGCGAGTTTAGGATAGGGGGCCAAAGACATCATTTTGGCGGGACAGAGATCTGCTAAGCTCCCCAGCCCAAGCCCAGTATTGGCAAGCTAGACCAGGAGCAAAGTACATACCACTTGCCTTTGCTATTCAACTTCAAAGACATGAGAGTATTACTAGGATCAGAATAGAGGCAGAGAGTGTTACCAAAATCCGCACACCTCGGGCCTCAACATGCTTCGCAGTTTAAGGACGGAAGCGTGGTGGAGGCGTACCGTCATAGACCTCCTTATCCGAAAGAGGTCTTTCGGGTTCTTTCCGAGCTTATAAATGAGCCGAGGGTAGTGCTTGACGCGGGTTGTGGGATGGGTAGTATTGCGCGGGGTATCGTTGGCTTCGTGGACAGGGTTGACGCTGTGGACTTCTCTCCCGGGATGATTGAGGAGGGGAAGCGATTGCCGGGCGGCGATAGTCACAAGCTGAATTGGATAGAGGGCCGGATGGAGGAAGTGCGGTTGCAGCCTCCCTATGGTCTTGTAACGGCGGGAGCGAGCTTGCATTGGATGGATTGGGATGTGGTTCTGCCACGTTTTGAGGAAGTGCGTACTCCGAAAGGCTACTTGGCTATCGTGGACGATGAGACGTTACCTACATCCTGGGATGGCGGGTTGCGAAGGGCCGTTGCCCGCTTTTCGACCAATAGGGAATATCAGGCATACGATCTGGTCGGAGAGTTAACGATGCGCGGATTGTTCAGCAAACGCGGGGAACGGCGGACCGCGCCCACGACCTTCACCCAGCCGGTTGATGGCTATATCGAGTCGTTTCACGCGCGTAACGGCTTCTCGCGAGAGCGGATGTCTGAGGAAGCGGCTGCTGCGTTCGATGCGGAGGTCCGGCGGCTGGTGTTGCCCTTCTGCAAAAACGGAATAGTGGAATTGGAGGTTGTGGCAACGGTGGTTTGGGGGAGACCGGGGCGTGAAAGGTGAGACTTATGTATGAAAAGAGCGCAAAGTATGGCGAAGGCAGATCAAGCTGAAATACGTAAGATATGCCTTATCCTGACCAAACTACGCACGTAGCTACCCTAGCACCTCATCTACGCTAATGCTCCCATCTAAACCACCGGGAAGCGCCAGCGTCTTACCACGCCCCACTCTGCTCGTTCTCTCGTACCGCCCACTCAGAGACTCTGCATACACCTCGATAACGTCTTCGTCGAGATTGACGATCCATACTTCAGGGATGCCCGCCTCTGCGTACAAGGGCACTTTTACAAGGCGATCAGTGCCTAGCGTGGTATCCGCCACTTCGACGAATGACGGATACCCACTTCGTCTTTCGTCTTTCGTCTTTCGTCCTAGCCCGGATAACCTCTTAGTGCTGGCGGAGCCTGGCTCCGGTCTTGCATTTTATCTTTTGCGTTATTTGGGTATATAGGTATAATAGAACTCACATGGGTGAATGACCCGCGGCCACGGTTCCCCCTCCCTAGACTGAGAGCGCTTGCGATAGACAAGACGAATGGCGCCACCGCACGGCGCGTGCCGCTGCGATTGTGGCTTCTGGCGACCCTCCTCCTCTCCTTATTGCTCGTGCCGCGAGCATACGCAGCCGAGCAGCGCCTCGACACCGGATACTTCAGCATCTTCTACCCGTCGGGCGAGGAGAAGACGGCCAACTGGTACGCATCCTTCGCTGACGACGTGGACGTGTCGGTGA
>JBBSGN010000632.1:0-2671 GCA_038254085.1 Chloroflexia bacterium
CCATCGTATGATCCAAACCTTTCGTGACGGAACACTAGCAGGGTAATCCTACGAGGGACACTCTTTGGAGGAAGGTCCAAGATTTGCAGGAGAGCGAAGGAGGTGGGTAACTATGGAAGGCAGGAAGCACTACGTACCTGGGATTACATCCAATTCCCAACGGAGAGTTCAGGCGTCGTTAAGTATCCAAAGCTACCCTCGGTACTCTAGGTAATCCGGGAGATTGTTCTCCGCAGTAGGGAGCCAAAATGTACCCACCTACGCTACCGAGGGTATTCTACCGAGGGTATCCGGGAGTGTTTTTCAGGTGATCAGACTTCTCCCGCTCCTCGTGGCCAGATGGCGTAGACGCTTCATCTCCATACGCTGGTTATCGATGTCGTATCGGCACCCCCGCAGGCGCACGAGGACCTAACCCCTAAGCCAGAAGTTGGTCGTACGCGACTCGACAATCAGCTGTAGATCGGGCAAGATACGGAGGCCATGAGCGACCAATACACGGAGAAGCAGCGCAGGGAAATCCAGACTCTATAGGGCCTGATGAACCGGGGACCTAAAAACCGCTTCCAGGGCATGGTGTTGCGTGCATTGAAGAACCGTTATCCCGGTGTTGCAGACGCCAACTCCTTTACGGGATACCCGCGGGGACCCGCAACTCCTCCTGTGCCCAACGACGAGGAATAACTCCCCCGCTCCGATAAGGGGGGTCATCCCTCGCCTCGTACGGGCCGTCATATTCTCCACGCGCGTATCCCCCGGTGCCGCTCGAATCTGTCCTGTGTAGCGCCGATCTTCTACAGGGCTGGGGCTCTCATCTCCGCCCCCCGACCCTCCTTTTGGGAGCCTATTCCTATGTGCACACACATAGTACAGGGTATGCAGGACTGCGAATGTTTATCCAGCCCCACACATCTAGTGATCGCCACTTCAGCGCTAAGAGCCGAACGCGAACGATCCCGGCGCTATCTGGCCAGATCCATGCAGGACGCTGGATACGTGTTACCTAGAAGACTACTAGGTAACCTAGCGAATAGATGCATCCTGCACCAGGACCACGTGCTTTCACAGCTGTTCCTAATAGTTTTCATAGCTATTTCTTATAGGGTTCTCAGAGTTGGCTGCGACACTCACAAGCAGGTACAAGCAACCTATCGGAGGCTGGCAGGAAATGCGCATAGGCAGAGAGGCCCAATATCAGCAGAGGAATATTGAAGAAGCTTTAAGAAGTTGTTTCCGAAGGAGGTGTTGCCAGTGAGCGCCGCGGCATGGATGCGGCTCCTAGTCGGGTCTATATGGTTGAACGCAGCCCTAGAGAAACTGCTGAACCCAGACTTTCCCAAGCAGTTTGCCGCTGCACTTCACACAGGAGCGTTCATAAACGTAGCCCCGCCACCGGTGGCCTCCTTTATGCGTACCACGGTACTACCTAGCGCTGAACTCTTTGCCCAGCTTACCCGCGTCGCGGAGCTTGCGTTGGGGGTGGCACTTCTGTTGGGGGTACTCACGAACCTGGCTGCGCTGGGCGGTGTCCTCTATAGCTTGTTGATCCTCTTTGCTCAGGGGGGGGTGAGCTTTGGAATGGGGCTGGGGCCTCCGGAGTTCTTTAGCATAGATCTGGTAGTAGCCTTGATCTCCCTCATAGTGCTTCTTAGCCCTGCTGCTAAGATATTCTCCCTGGACGCTGTGCTCGCCCGGCGCGACCCGCGCCTCGCTACGTTACTCATAGGGCGCGGGCCCACACAAGAACTAGAAGAGTGTTCGCGGCAAAGTGCTAGGAAGCGTAACCGAGCCTAAGAAGTAAGGAGAACCCTTTGACCATAGAGCCCATATCGAGGAATAAATTTATGCGTTTTGCGACGATGGTTGGGGTGAGTTCTGCCACCGCCTCTGTGCTGGGTGCCTGCGGCGGCGGAGGACAGCGCAGTGGAAATGGTGGCAGACAGACCACCACTAATCAAGCTGCTAGCCCCAACGTCGGCACAGGATCTGCTATAGCTAAAGAGACTGAGGTGCCAGCCAACTCAGCCAAAGCTTTTACCGACGCTGATTCAGGACAACCGGCAGTTCTAGTGCACCTCCAAAGCGGCGACTTCGTGGCCTATTCTGCCGCTTGTACGCACCAGGGTTGCCTAGTGAGCTACAAACCGGACTCGCAGGAGCTAGCCTGTCCGTGCCACGGCGCGAGGTACGATCCAGCACGCGATGCTGCTGTAGTGCAAGGTCCTGCACGGACACCACTACCTAAAATCAACACAGCGGTACAAAACGGAGAGGTTGTCCTAGCCTAAGCGCCCCCCCTTCCAGTTACTGGCCTAAAGAGATGGTTTTCGCTGGGTTAAAGTTCTCTGGAAGACCCTAGTGCATCTTCAGAGCAGGCTGTGGGTAATGAGCCATAGTGCCGCTCAAGGGTTGCCGAGCGAATAAGCGACGTCTTCGTTGGTGTTCATAAAGTAGTTCTATACATCGCCCATAAGGTCTCCTGATCATGCACTAGGTTTCCGAGAAGACGCGACACCGGAAGCCTAGAGTCCGAGAATAACTCTTCTAGGCGATTCGGTGAATAAGGGCAAAAACGAAAGTCTGGAGCCCCAATAAGGGACCCCCCTTTGCCCCGGGCCTATAGGGGTATGCGGCCGGAGGCGAGTCTTGTAACTTCCGGAGGCCCTTCAGC
>JBBSGN010000633.1:0-2663 GCA_038254085.1 Chloroflexia bacterium
CATCATCTTTGACAACATAGTTTTTGGTTACGAGCCCGGCAGGCCGGTGCTGAAGGGTATCTCTCTGGATGTGCTGCCTGGGGAGATTGTTGCGCTCGTGGGACCTACGGGAGCGGGAAAGAGCACACTGGCCGGCATGGTTGCGCGCTTCGCAGATCCCTGGAGCGGCCGCCTGTGGGTAGACGGTTACGACGTGCGAGACGTCACACTGCAGAGCCTTCGGGAGCAGGTATCCATCGTGGGACAGGAACCGCTGCTCCTGCCGACTACGATAGCAGAAAATATTGCGTACGGCAGGCCCCGGGCCACGGACGAGGAGATTGAGGAGGCTGCCAGGTGGGCGAACGCCCACGCCTTCGTCGAGCGTCTGCCTGAGGGCTACAATAGCGTCGTTGGCGAGCGCGGGGCCACCCTATCGGGCGGCGAGAAACAGAGAATTGCGATCGCTCGCGCCCTCCTCAAGAATGCCCCCATCCTCATCCTTGACGAGCCCACCAGCGCTCTCGATGCCCGTACGGAGCACGAGGTGCTCGATGCGATCCATCGACTGGTACGGGGCAGAACCACTTTGATTATCGCCCATCGCTTTTCCACAGTGCGTCTGGCGGACCGCATTGCTGTGATGCACGAGGGGACTATCGTGGAGCAGGGTACGCACGATGAGCTTGTTAGGAAGGAGGGGCTATACGCCTCCCTTTACAGAGCGCAGTTTGAGGGCAGCGCGCAGACGTCGGCGGTGTTGGGATGAACATCGTCCTCGCCGGAGTCATGGGACGCTACCCCTATGGCGGTGTGGCCTGGTGTTCTCTCATGTATCTCATGGGCCTCAGGAGCCTGGGACACCGGGTGTGGTACCTGGAAGATACGGGGGAGTGCAACTTCGATCCCGTTCGGAACACGCTGTCAAAAGATCCCGCTTACGCTCTCGCCTTCATACACTCGTGCCTGGAGCCGTACGGCCTGGCGGATAGCTGGTGCTACATTGACTGGCAGGAGAAGTATCACGGCTGCACTCGTGAGGCGTGGCTCGGTGTATGCTCCGGTGCCGACCTCCTCATAAACCTTTCCGGGGGTTGCGCATTTTGGCGCGACGAGTATGCAGCGATCCCGTACTCGGCTTACGTGGACACCGACCCCGGCTTCACGCAGCTGGAAGCCGACTTGCACCCGTCGCGGATCGAATTCTTGTCCCTGCACGGGGCACTCTTCACCTTTGGCCGCAACATCGGCACCCCAGCGTCTGCGGTGCCCACGAACGGGCTGCGCTGGCAGCATACATGGCAGCCCATAACGACCGACCGGTGGAGGCCACCACAAAGCCGGCACCGCAAAGCTTTCACCACCATTATGACCTGGAAAACAGAGAGCTTCCCTGAGATCGGCGGCAACAAAGACCAGGAGCTTCTTCGCTTCCTCGATCTCCCCCGGCAGGTAAGCACGCCGTTGGAGCTCGCCATAAACGGCCCGCGCGACTTGCTCGGCGCACACGGGTGGCGGTGCCGTGACGCCTTTGCAGTATCACATAGCCTCGAGGCTTACCAACGCTATATAGAGAGTTCGCTCGGTGAGTTCAGCGTAGCAAAGCAGACGTATGTGGCAACCAACAGCGGCTGGTTCAGCGACCGCACCGGGTGCTATCTGGCGTCGGGCCGCCCCGCCGTGGTGCAGGATACGGGCTTCAGTGCACACCTGCCTACCGGCCTGGGGTTGTATGCCTACGTCACGTTCGAAGAGGCCCGCGACGCGCTCGAGAGAGTAGCATCAGATTACAGCAGGCACTCGAGAGCCGCAAGAGAGATAGCAGTTTCCTGTTTTGCGCCTGACGTGGTCCTGCCTCCCCTCCTGGAGCGCGCCACCAACGCCGGGGCGTCACCACTGGCTACCGCTGCTGATCTCGTGGAGGCGGACGGCTCGCTTGGAGACGTATGAGAGTGCTCATGCTGGCCCCTCTGTGGTACCCCGTCAGCCGGGACGCACTGGGTGGAATCGAGACCTTCCTCTTCCGGCTGGTGGCTGCCCTGCATCGGCACGGTTGCGAAGTCACTCTCCTCGCGAGCGGCGATTCGTCCACGGCCGCCGATCTGGTGCCCGTGGTGGAACGCAACCTCTACAGCCTCATGGTCGAAGGAGCGGCGGGAGAGTACGTCTACTATGAACAGCACCAGTTGCAACTGGTGATAGAGCTTGCGTCGCAGTTCGACGTGGTCCACTCGCATGTAGGGCCGGGTGGCTACGTCCTTTCCGGTGTACCCGGCACGCGGGAGCGCACGATACACACTGTCCATACGCCCGTTTACGGCGACATGCGATGGTTCGTAGCTACGCGGTGTGAAACGGCGCTGGTCGCCGTCAGCGAGTTTCAGGCAGGGCAGTTGCGCATGCCGCATGCCACCGGTCCCCTTCGCTCTTGCCCGGTAGTGCCTGTGGTACCGAACGGTGTAGATGTGGCCGATTTCACGTTCAGCGACCGCCCTGGCGATGGGCTTCTGTTCGTCGGGCGGATGGAGGAAGGCAAAGGTCCCGACCTCGCGATATCTGTGGCGCGTGAGATGGGCCGCCCGCTGACTCTCGCAGGGCCGGTCGTCGACCGCAATTACTTCGATGGCCGTATCGCACCGTGCCTGGACGCAGATATACGCTACGTAGGAGTGGTTGATCATGAC
>JBBSGN010000634.1:0-2659 GCA_038254085.1 Chloroflexia bacterium
CGTTCGCCTTGGGCGACTTCCTTTGCGTGCTCACTCATAATCTTCCCCTGAGCACATTCGCCAAGATCATCTCTCACATTCCCCTCACCTTCTCCGCTCCGAATCGTTTGGTTACTTTCATTGCCCACGAGGTCAGCGTCTGCGTTCCATTTTATCCACCGTCAGTCGGCCTACAGCTCTAGTCAAGATCGCCTCTTCTTCGGTCTTTCCAGTCATGCGGTGCAATCTTTATAAGAAACGGCATACGCTCCAAAGTCACGCCTACGGTCGGGTACTGTTCAAGGGGGCAAAGCACGCGTGCTTTACCTTGCCGTTCTCACGCTTGCCCTCGACGAGCTGGTAATATACTACGCCCTTCACCTTCTTTTTCCACATGTAGGGCAAAATTCTGCGCTCCTTGTGTTGTGCCTACACAAAGGTATACACAAGCCTCCTCGTAAGCTCGACAGCAAAAAGAGCCGAAGCCCCTCGAGAGCCCCGGCCGGGTTGGTAGGTTGCCTACAGGATTTGCCCGTGGGACCTATCAGTTCAGTTTGCTCTTCGAGGAACTCCGGTCCTGTGCCTTTTACCGTTTCTCGGCGGAGGTCTTTGGTGCAGGCATTCATTCTTCCACTACCATCTATCGGTCAATGGCTCTGATCAACGCTGTAGGGCTCGTACCGAGGTAACAAGGAACACTTAGCCACAAATTCTCATTTTCTATAGCCCAATGCACACCAGTAAGGTGCACTATCACTAAATACGATCTCACCGAGCCCAGAACGCTCCATCATTTGGCGTATCTCATCTTTAGTGAACCTTTTCTCTAGCTTAGTACCAAAACGATCCAATGCGTCAGTCCGCATGACGTAAAGGCCTCGGTCTCTGTACAAAGAAAGAGGGATAGAGTCAACGTTGAAGCCAAGCATTTCTAACAACACCGAGAACCTAGAAATCGGTAGGTAAACGACTATAGCGATAACCTGACTAAGCGAATACTTGATAGGGTAAGGTGTATGTGATATTAGAAGCCGCCCAAGATCACCGACTCGCCATATCAGCTTAAACCACCACGATCTGTTGTCGAACTTATAGTATAAATAGAGTAGAAAGGGCGCACCTTTCTTCAGTTTTGATACACACGATTTTATTCCCATCTCGGTGTTGGGGATGTGATGTAAAACACCTAGTGAATAGCCGAAATCGGCCGACTCATCATCTAACGGAATGTCATCAACCCCTGCTAAATGGAATTGACAGTTTCGTTGCTCGCTCAAGTTTCTCTTGGCCACATCCAATGCGGCAATACTAGGATCTATACAATGCAATTTGTCAACTCTCGGCGCGACTAAGCTCGCCCAGCGACCACTGCCACATCCGAGATCGAACCCGATAGAGCTTTCGGGTAGCTCACGCCAAGGAAAGATAGAGAAATATGCGTTAAATATTTCTGTATGGTCTTTTTGAGAGAGGCCAGACTGGTCAAATTTGTTCCATTCGACACCAAATCCCTCAACAACCTCTTCGTTGATGTTGGCTTTCATAGAGGCACCCTCCCTAAAGCTTTTCGCGCTCTCCTCCTCGGTCCCCAGCCGCCCCGTCTCGTTCGTCATCTCGCCTCCTACCCTGCTGCTTCCTCCAGCATCTCTAGCCTAACCGGTCCCGGCGTCGCGGCAGGATCTTCGACGAAGAACCCTTCGGGCTCGATCGGGAAAACCAGCCGGACGTCCGTACCAGGGTAAAAGGCCTCCGCGATGCTCAAAGCTCGTCCGATGCTCTCGGCTCGCACCACTACGCCCCAACGAGCTGTATCGCTGCCCACCTCGATCGAGACTCTAACCACTGAGCCTATCTTTCTCTTTTTGAGCCTATCTTTCTCTTTTTGCAGGGTCTGTTTTTGTGGGGTCTGCAAGTCCCTACTGTCGCGACTCGCCCCGGGGCCATCGAACAAGGTGGCCATCACCTGCCGCTTTAGATCCTCCGTCCGACAAGGCCAAGGCAAGAAGCGCCACGGCGGAACCTGCACCCGCTGATCGTCGGCGATCAACTCCAAGATCTCGATCCTCGCCTCCGCGCTGTTTCTGGTGCCGACCAGCTCCAGGACGGCCTCGCGACACCTGAGGCTCGCTACCGGTGCGAGGATCAGGAGCCGAATGCTATCAAGCAGCCACGACTCTCCCAGCGCAAGCCTGCCCAGAGAAGGCTCGCCCAGGAACTTCACGCTACAATCGGCGCTCCAAAGCAGCAGCTCCAGGGATCGGCCGACGAGCGCACTGCCGCCTACGATTATCACCTCCGCCGAAGCGGAAAGAATCTCCGGAGCCACTCTAGCTCTCCGAGCTTGCCAGTGGGTTTCGGCCTTTCGTCATGCACTAATGATGAAACAGTCATTAGGTCTCTACATCAGCCGTATGGCACATTTTGCCCATCTCCCCGGGGGATCCTCCCGGGGACGACCCGTGGGGCCTGCGGAGAGCCCAAAGGTCCTTATTGCCCGGGAAAGGAGATGATCCCCAGTTCCAAGGCCCGGACGACCGCCTGCGTCCGGTCGGAGGCACCGGGCTTGGCTATTATGTGCTCGACGTTTTTGGCCCGTAGCTCTATAAGTTTCCGAGAATAAGAGCCGGGACCTGACAGACCCGACTCTTTATGCTCTCTGGTTCTCTGGGGTTACAAGAAG
>JBBSGN010000635.1:0-2657 GCA_038254085.1 Chloroflexia bacterium
GTAGACCAGGGCGGCGACTGCGATGTCTTCCAGGCCGATGCCGAGCGACTTGTAGAGGGTAATGTCGTCGGGGACGGTGCGGGGTTGCCGTGCGCCGGCGACCACTGCGTGCAACTCCCACACGCGCTCCCAGGTTAGCCAGCCGCGCTCTAGCGGGCCGGTTATGTCGGTGGCTTCGCGTAGCGCCTGCTCGCGGGAGTCGACGACCACTGCCGAGGCCATTCGCACTGCGTGGTCGTCAAGTTCGCGACGAGACAGCGCGTTGGCGCCGACAGCGTTCACATGGGCGCCCGGTTGGAGCCATTTGCCAAGCAGCACCGGCTCACGGGATGTGGTTGCCGTCACTATCACGTCGGCCTGCGCTGTGTCCTCTGGTCTTTCTGCGCTTGCCACCCGGATGCCGAGGCGCGACGACATCGTTTCTGCGAACTGTTCGCGCTTCTGGGGGTCGCGGCTATAGACCAGAGCCGAAGTAATCTTGCGGACGGCGTATACCGCCTCCAGTTGCGTCTCGGCCTGGTAGCCGGAGCCATACACGCCCGCTGTGGTCGCGTCGTCTCTCGCCATGTATTTGGTGGCGACGCCGGTTGCCGCGCCGGTGCGGATTTGGCCCATGCGGTCGGCCTCGATGGCGCATAACAGTTCTCCTGTGTCACTGCCGAACAGCACGACCATGAAGCGCGCGCCTTGCCGCGATGATGTGTACGCCTTGAACCCTATCACGCCTGCTGTTTCTAGCGCCGCGCCCAACAGGTGAAGCGTGACTGCGCCTCCGGGTGAGCGCACGCGGTCGCGGGGGCGGTTGGTGGCGTCTCCGCTGTCCTGCGCTACGAACGCGGCTTCCAGGGCGCTTATCGCATCGCCGACGGTGAGGAGCCGATTGACATCTTCTTCGTGCAAAACTAGCATAGCGCGAATCCTCCTGCACGCTTGTTTGCGTACTTGTGCAGTGCTATAATAGGGCGGGCACAACGGTAAAATACGGCAAGCACAGTATACGTCCATTTCTTGTTTTTAGAGGAGGGATTAGCCTTGCAGACAGCGCCTGGTCGGGTTGCGAATAAGCGCCCTGGTGACACTCGGCCATCTCAGACGCGGCGTGGCCGGGGTCGGGCAAGGCCGCTCAGACCGATCACCTTCATTATCGGCGGAATAATCACCGTCCTCGCCATTGGCGCGATGGTATTCATACTGGCGGGTTACGGCTTTGGTTATTGGCCGCCCAAAAAGAGTGGCGAGAGTCTAATAGTGCCGCCTACGCCCACTCGCATCGGGGACACCAATCTGTCCACCGACGCGAGTGGACTCAAGGTCGAGGTGGTTGGGCAGCTGCAGAAGCAGAACGACCAGGTAATCGTCCATGTGCGGGTGACTAATCAGGTCAAGGTGGCCGTCGCTGCGACAGCGAGTGCGCCCGCGTCGGCCCCGCAACCAGCCAAAGTGCTGAACGGCTCGGTCAAGGTATTCTTCTACGGTGATACCGGCAACGACCTCGTAGGCACCGGCATCGGCAACGTGGTCAACCTCGATTACGGGGCGAGCAAGGAGATTGACGTGGTGGCGACAGGCATCGGCGACTTCAAGACCGTCAAGGCCGTGCCCGACACGGTCTGGACCGACAAAGACCCAATAAAGGCCCCAGAAAGCCCCGCCCACCCGTGATGCTTTTCCGCGCCCGGCCAACTGGTGTGGCCGGGCGCTATTTTGTTTAATTTCGCAACGCCACTCGGCCAATCGGTAGGAGAAAGAGCAACGATGCTTAGGCAAACCTTCCTTACCATGTCCAATAGCCACGAATTGCAGGATATAGCCCTGCGCAACGGCGCGGCCCGCAAGTTCGCCTTGCGCTTCGTGGCGGGTGAGACGCTGGCCCAGGCGGTGCAGGCGATCAAGGCGCTCAACAGGCAGGGCATTACAGCGACTTTCGACCACCTGGGCGAGAATATCAACAGCGCCGCTGACGCCATAGCCGCCGCCGATTCGTATGTACGGGTGCTGGACAGAATAGAATCGAGCGGGATCAAGTCGAATGTGTCGCTGAAGTTGACCCAGATGGGCCTCGATGTGGACGAGGAGTTATGCTTCAAGAACGTGTCAAGGATTTGTGCGCGAGCGCGACAGTTGGACAATTTTGTGCGCCTCGACATGGAAAGCTCGGCCTATACCGACCGCACGCTGGCAATGTTCCGAAAACTGTGGCATGATGCTGGCTATAGAAATGTGGGTGTTGTGTTGCAGGCCTACCTGTACCGGACCGAAGGCGATGTGCGAGAGATGAACGAATTGGGCGCGCGGGTGCGGCTCTGCAAGGGCGCGTACAACGAGCCTGCCTCGGCCGCGTTCCCGAAGAAAGCCGATGTGGACGCCAACTACGCTAAACTGGCACGCCTGTTGCTGACGGAAGGGAATTACCCTGGAATCGCCACTCACGACACCCGCTTGATCGAATACGTGAAACGTTTCACCGCCGCGCAACGCATCCCGGCCTCCAGGTTCGAGTTTCAGATGCTGTATGGCGTGCGCCGCGCCGAGCAGGCCGCCCTTGTCAAACAGGGCTATAATATGCGCGTATATGTGCCTTACGGGCATGAGTGGTATCCTTACTTTATGCGTAGACTGGCCGAACGACCGGCTAACGTAGTGTTTGTGCTTGGTAA
>JBBSGN010000636.1:0-2657 GCA_038254085.1 Chloroflexia bacterium
CGCACGCCCACGAATGGGATGAGCAGCACATCTTCCCGCGCGATGCCCTCCAGAAGATGGCGCGGCTTGGCTTCGCCGGGATGCTCGTGCCGGAGGAGTACGGTGGCGTGGGGGCCGATACCCTTTCCTACATCGTCATGCTGGAGGAGGTAAATCGCTCGGTGCCCGCGCTCGGCACGGTGGTGTCGGTGCATAACTCGCTGGTGTGCGGGGCGCTCAAGATGTTCGGCAACAACGAGCAGAAGGCCCGCTACCTGCCCTTGCTCGCTTCGGGCGAGTGGCTGGGGGCGTATGCTCTCAGCGAGGCGCACGCGGGGTCCGACCCGGCTGCCATGCGCGCCACCGCCACCCGCCGGGGCGACGTTTACGTGATCAATGGCACCAAGACCTGGATCACATCGGGCGCGTCGTGCGAGGTGGCAATCGTGTTCGCCGTGACGGGCAACAGCGACAAGCCCTCGCGCAACATCTCGGCCTTCGTCGTGCCGAAAGAGACGCCCGGCCTCAGCGTGGGCAAGCTGGAAGAGAAGATGGGTATACGCGCCTCCGAGACCACCCAGCTTATATTCGAGGACGCCGAGCTTCCCGTCGAGAATCTACTGGGGCAAGAGGGCGAGGGCTTTAAGATAGCCATGTCGCTGTTGGACGGCGGGCGCATCGGCATCGCGGCCCAGGCGGTCGGCATCGCCCAACGCGCCTTCGAGGAGGCAACAAACTACAGTATCCAGCGCGAGCAGTTCGGCGGACCAATCGCCGATAAGCAAGCTATCCAGTTCATGCTGGCCGACATGGCAACCGGCCTGAGCGCCGCCCGCCTCCTACTTTACCGAGCGGCTACCATGCGCGACGCTGGCAAGCAGGTGAGCAAAGAGGCCAGCATGGCGAAGCTGTTCGCCTCAGAGCTTGCCATGAAGAGCGCCTGGGCCGCTGTGCAGATACACGGCGGCTACGGCTACGTCAAAGAGTACCCCGTCGAGCGCTTCTTCCGCGATGCCAAGATAACCGAAATCTACGAAGGCACCTCGCAAATACAGCGCATAGTGATTGCTGCCCACCTTCTCAAAAACAGATAAAGCAATGCTGAAGTTGCTTGCCTCATGCCTTCTTTATCAGGTCTTCGCATGCGAGTAGAACCTCTTAATCTGCACGGCTTCACCGTATCCGGGGCTATGCGCCGCTTCGCGCAGGCATACAACAAGGCGTTGGAGGCCGGGCAGGACACGGTCCTTGAGGTTATTCACGGCAAGGGTACACTCGACTCTGGCAGTGCCATACGCGACACCCTCCGCGCCTACCTTAAGACGCAAGGCAAACGCATATCAGGCTTTGATGCAAAGCTGGCGATGCGCGGCGCAGCATACCTCCTCGACGGCTGCGGCAGGCTCGCCTACATGCACGGCGAAGATGTTGACGGCAACGGAGGCAAAACGGTCGTTGTGCCGCGCCAACGCCTGAGCACGTTTAGGGATTAGGGGTCGGTAGTCGGTGATTGAGATTGCGTGGCGTGGTTGACTATCAATCACTGACCACCGACTGCCGACCCCTGGCACACATTATGCACACCTTTGCCCAAGAGTTCATTACTAGCAGGGAGGGTAAGCGATGGCTACCGGAATCGCTCAGGCGATAATAGACAGGCAAAAGTGGATTGACGATCTGTCAGACGTGCTACAGCCCCCGATAAACAACGCATTTAGCAGCGCGGGCGAGGCGGGGCGCGTTGCCAAGGACTTGCTAAACGGCGTGTGGCTCGGCCACCCGCTTCACCCGGTGATAACCGATGTGCCGATTGGCGCGTGGACGATAGCCCAACTGTTCGATGTGGTAAGCATGGCGCGTGGCGACGATCCCGGCCTAGATGCGGCCTCTGACCTGGCATTGGGCACGGGGATAGTGGCGGCAATGGGTGCCGCCGTCACCGGCCTCACAGACTGGAGCGACGTGGGTGGCACTCACAGGCGTATGGGCCTGGCGCACGGCCTTATGAACACCGTGGGGCTTGTGATGAACCTCGGCTCGATGGCTCTCAGGTTGGGCGGAGGGAATCGGGGTGCCGCGCGCGTTCTGTCGGCGGCAGGCTATGTGACAGCCGCGCTGGCAGCTTACGTCGGAGGCGAGCTTGTGTACAATCTCGGTCAGGCCATCAACCGCGACGCCTGGGTGAGTGGGCCCGAGAAGTTTACCGACGTAGGCGCGGTGGCCGACCTGCAGGAAGGCAAGATGGTCAAGGTGGAGTTTGAGAACCGCCCCATCGTGCTGCTCAAAGACGAGGACGGCATCCACGTCTTCGAGGGAACCTGCCCACACTACGGCTGCGGTCTATGGGAGGGCAAGCTCGACGGCCATATAGTCACCTGCCCCTGTCATGGCTCGCAATTCGACGTGTCTACAGGCGACCTGATCCACGGCCCTGCCACCTCGCCCGTCCCCTCCTACGAGACCCGCCAAAGCAATAGTCGCCTGCTCATCAGGTTACAGCAATGAGCACCGAGTGGTGACATTGATATATCTGAGATAACTCTGCTCAACCCCTTGTAGTGTCGTTGAAACAACGTACTTGGGGAGGCTGTTCATTCAGTCAGCAAAACCCTCTTTATCAGTTTGGGATGGCCAGGCGGCTGCAAAACCTTGATAGGTCACCCGTCCCAGTAGAAGAG
>JBBSGN010000637.1:0-2657 GCA_038254085.1 Chloroflexia bacterium
ACGCTAATTGGTATACCAACGTAGCGACCAGCGGCTATAGTACGTCCGCTAACGTTACCAGTGAGCAGAACTATCATTTCTTCCCACTTTATCCATTTCTCATGCGGCTGGGCGGTGATGTATTCGGGTTAGGCGGGGTACACGGTGGCTACAGCCTTGTAGGAGTGATGTTAAGCCATCTTTTCTTCTTTGTTGCGTTGATAATTCTTTATAAATTAACCCTGCAACTTTGGGATAACAAAGTGCTTGCGCAGAGTAGCGTGTGGCTAATGGCGGCGTTGCCCTGGGCGTACGTCTTCTCAATGGCCTATACGGAATCGCTCTTCTTGATGCTAACGCTGGCAGCCATACTGGTCGCATTTAATGCAAGGAATAGACCAAGCTTCTCATTTGCGGTGCTGGCCGGTCCGTTGGCTGCTCTGGCGGCTTTGACGCGACCTCAAGGGTTTATAGTCGGGCTTCCAGTAGCATGGCTCCTCGCCATTGCTCCTCGACGATTAAGCTTACTTACTCGTGGGGGCTACGCTCTGCTAGGAATAGCACCTGCCGCGCTTGCAACAGGGAGCTTTGCACTCTATATCGCCCTCAGAATCGGGTCTGGAAATCTGATGGCGATATCGCAGGTCACGAAAGTTTGGGGCCAGGGCTGGTGGTCAGACTTATCGCGAATCTTTACTTTGCCTCCAGCCAATCCTTTGTGGTTCGTGGACATCGTCTCGACGCTAGGTCTAATAGCATGGGCACTTCTCACTATATTGTTGGTAGCACAGTTTGTTGTGATGTACCGTCATCGCAACAATGGATCAAACAAAGCTGCCAAGTGGCCCGCTGCATGGGCATTCGTTATATATGCCTGCGCCTACCTCATACCGCCATTAATTAGTAATCCTATGAATCTGGGTTGGGGCAGGTATCTCTTGACTGCTTTCCCGTGTATTTGGGTAGTAGCCTGGAAGGTAAAGAGGGTGCCTACGGCGCGCAGGCTCATCACAGTATCTTTGGGTCTTCAGATGTTGCTCTTCTCAGCAGCAATACTTATGCAGATCACACCCTAGATGGGAAATGGCGCCTGACCAGTGGAGCCGAATAAGCGAGCATCAGAGCCATTAGCAGAGTAGTAATTCTTATCTGCGGGTTTAGGACCAGCCCTGTTGGAAGAGCAGTAATTAAGTAAGCCACCCACAAGAGTAGACCCCATCGCATCTCGACCTTTCGTCCCGTTTCTGACAAGCGAAGGCCAGACGTGATGAGACCTGCTGGTAGAACCAGTAGGCACAAATCGTGCGTGTTAAGCTGTGTGTCGGTAAACAGCGTTCCCAGCACTGTGAGAGACATAAGGCCATCCCAACGCGCGGTGCCGGGACGCCACATGCCTCTCCATACGAACAGTAGCAGACCTGCAAACACTAGCATCGCGAAGGTGTTTACAACCCGCACCACATCCTCGGCGCCCCTACCCAGTAGCGCAGTGAGACCACCGCTTAGGCTGTGGCTGTACCAGGGATCGAGTAAAAGTTCGCGCCCGTACTGCTGTACACTCTGCACGATGTTGAGATAGCCGGGAATCCAGCCCGTGCCCATAGTAAGCAACACGACTAGCGAGAGGGCTACACCAGTGGACAGCACACCCAACAGTGCCCGCCACCGTCCCTTGAACAACAGCACCAGCAAGATAAAGGGTAGCCACTGCACCTTGAGCGCCAACAGACCGAGTGCGAGACCTGCAGACAAGTCCTGGCCCCGTCTGAGCAACCCGATACCCACCCCCAATCCCAGCATGACTATGCCGCTGCTCTGCCCCTGCTCCAGATTGACTATGAAAGGGAGGCAGGTTATACCGGCAAGGAGCAATGTTAACCGGGTGGTTTTGGCTATCGGAAGAGATGAAAGCAGAAACCACAGGCCACCGGCCATGCCGATTATATTAATTAGGTCCCACACTGCCATTCCGGTCAGAGGCGAGAGCGCCGACAATGGCGACCAGAGAACGGCCAGGAAGGGGGTGTACGGATATGGGTATTTTAGCTGCTTGTTCTCATCAGGAGAGAGAGATAAATACCCGGCAGCCCTTATGCGTTGCTGCTCTCGCAACTGCAAGTCGAGATTGTAAAGATTAGCGCCATGCCCAGAGTTCACTAGCCCAGCGCCTATAACGATGGCGGGGAAATCGGTCTGGGTAAATAGACCAACGGGGCCTCCATTCTCCTTGGAGAAGCCAATCCAGGTCCATGCGCCAAAGGCAAATATGGAAGCAAACAGCGCGAGAACCGCCACCAAATAGAGATTGCCCTTGCGCCGAGTAGCCGCTTCGAAGGAAGTGACAACTAAGGGTTCGGTTACTACCTTGCCTGTCGTGCTTGCGCCTGTGAACAGTTTCCTTTTCACTGAACTATATTAGCATAGTTACCATAGGGAATTGGATCGCACAAAAGGGGCTAATGGGTAAGACATTATGGCGAGACTTCGAGTTCCACTGACAATCGAGGCTTGCGCGAACGACGAGAAGCGACTACCGTTTTGGGGGAAGTTATTCGTCACCGTAGCAATAGCACATCGCAGGGCGAATGGTCCACCACGAAGCGGGCGACGTGGCCGACGCTGGCGGGGCCTGTCATGGGCCGGGGTCCGCGCTTGTAGCTTGAGCCTATCACCACCAG
>JBBSGN010000638.1:0-2651 GCA_038254085.1 Chloroflexia bacterium
GTGGTGGTCTTACCCGTTTCAGGGAAGGTGCGGCTGCCACTGCCGGGTATGAGCGCGGGTGGGTTGAGGGGCGTGGAGACAGTGGGCATTGCTGTCGTGGCTGGGGCCGGAGTAGAGGTTGGTCGCGGCGTTGCGATGGGTGGCAACTCCGGGCACAGGCCGTCCGAGTGCCGCTCAATTATTACTGTGCCGTTACTGTCTGGGTAGTCGAAATTGGAGCCTACAGCCCACAGGTTATCGGGCGAGGTGGCTGCTACCCCGAAAAGTCGGTTCACCCTGTCTGCGCCCGCATCCTCGCTCGGCGCTTGCTGCCAGCTTTTGCCATCCCAGTGCAGCGCCAGCGTATGGTAAGGAGGCGTGTATCCAGGTGTATATGCTTCTAGCGCGGAGTAGTTTCCCACCGCCCACGCATCCCCAGACCCCAGGGCTACCACCCCACTGAGCGCACTCACCGTGGCCGGGCTGGGGCTGGCAACTCGCGTCCATCCGGTGCCATCCCAGTGAGCGGTTAGCGTCTGTGGGCCACCAGGGTAGCCGTAGCCGCCTACTGCCCATACATCGTTTGTGGCGGTGGCCGATATTCCATTGAACTGGCCGACCCCTATACCTGCCACCTGGGTCCATTGGGTGCCATCCCAGTGCAGCGCGAGTGTTTGCAATGGGGCAAAAGAAGATTGCTGAAGCCCCAGGTATGAGCCTACGGCCCAAATATCCTTGCTTGAAGTGGCCGCAACCGCGAGCAGGCTTGCCGTTCTAGCGTCGGAGACCGGGGTTTGCGCTACGCTCCAGCGCTCACCGTCCCAGTGTATGGCTAAAGCCTGTGCGCTTGTGCCTATCGCGTTGTAAGTGCCCACAGCCCATACGTCGTTTGCAGACACGGCGGAAACAGCCAGGAGTTGGCTGCTGTATCCACCGGGGTTGGGGGTTGGCGCCTTGCTCCACTTTGCTCCGTCCCAGTGCATAGCCAGGGTTTCCGGGACCGGATTGCCGATGTTGCCGTCTGGATAAGTCAGCCCCACAGCCCATACATCGTTCTTTGAAACAGCAGATACCCCGTTGAGTTGACTCGGTTCTGGGCCGAGACCAGGCACGACGTTCCACTGCGCGCCATTCCAATGCTCGATGAGCGCCCTGCTTATGGGGTAATCTGTGTAGCCTACCGCCCAGGCACCGTCCGGCCCTGTGGTGGCTATTCCTCTTAGCACCTCAATTGGCGCCGGCCCGTCCGCACCCGACGCGAGGCGCCAGCAACCGGCTGTGCTCTGCTGCGCTGCTGCATTATGCGAAGTACTGCCCATGAAGAGAACGCCACTGCTCAACAGGAGAGCCAGCAACACCGAAATGCCGGATAGACTACTCGGATTAGCCTTCATAGCTCTCGCGCTCCTTTGTGCATAAGGCAACTCTACTTTTCCACGTATCTACCGCAAAATGTAACGCTTCATCTCTCGTGTGGTTGCGTCTCAAGGCTACCGAGTTGCGGCTGGATTAATGAGGGCAGATGACAGATGATAAGCAGTCGGCAGCCAACGATAATTGATAGCTATTCGCTGTGCGCCCTCCATAGTGTATTGACTTGCAACCGCCCTCATCCTATAATCCACTAATGTAACGCGCAGCCCCTTACCCGGTTGCGCCTACTGCTTTCTGTCTACTTCTGGTCACTCGTAATTCGTAACTCGCAACTCGTTTGGCATTCCACTTGCTTTAGTTGTCCATTATGGCACATGTCGCGTCGAAGCCTGGCAAGCCTGGCAATACCCAACCCCCGCATATCCCGGAACCCGTTACAGACCCGAAGGAGTCGGCCAGGGCAGCCGGACTGCGCTACGTGTCGGACACGCGACCGGGCGTCAGGCGCAAGCGAGTCGGCAAGAACTTCAGCTACGTGGGCGTTGACGGGCAGCCAATCCACGACCCTGAAGAGCTAAAGCGCATCAGGTCGCTGGCGATCCCGCCCGCCTGGACCGATGTTTGGATATGCCCTTCCCCGCACGGGCATATACAGGCGACCGGACGCGACGCCAGAGGCCGCAAGCAGTACAGCTACCACCCCAGGTGGCGCGAAGTGCGCGACGACACCAAGTACGAGCGTCTGATCGCCTTCGGCCAGACCCTGCCCAAGATACGTGAGCGCGTGGAGAAGGATATGGCCCTGCCCGGTTTGCCGCGAGAGAAAGTGCTGGCAACCGTCGTGCGCCTCCTCGAAACCACCTTTATACGGGTTGGCAACGAAGAGTACGCCAGCGCCAACCACTCGTTCGGCCTCACAACCATGTGGAACAAACACGTCAAGGTGGAAGGCTCCGAATTGGAGTTCCGCTTCAGGGGCAAGAGCGGCGTGTACCATACCATTGACATCAAAGACCGCCGCCTCGCCAACGTAGTGAAACGGTGCAAAGAGTTACCCGGCCACGAACTGTTCGAGTACCTTGACCACGACGGCGAGCTACATAAGATAGACTCTGAGGATGTGAACGACTACCTGCATGAGATCACAGGGGAGGACTTCACGGCCAAAGACTTCCGCACCTGGGCGGGAACCGTGCTGGCCGCCATGGCCCTGCAAGAGTTCGAGGCATTCGACTCGGAGGCCCAAGCCAAGAAGAACATCGTGCGGGCCATAGAGCACGTCTCCGAGCGGCTGGGCA
>JBBSGN010000639.1:0-2649 GCA_038254085.1 Chloroflexia bacterium
AAGATCGCAGCGTACACCTGCGGCCAACGGATGAACGAGGGGCTCGGTCGGCCGCTGCGTCATCTGGCAGACCTGTTGGTCTAGCTCATTGCTCATCACTCGTCTTAGAGTTCCTCATCACCTCTGTTAGGGCCGCCCTCGGAAGCCATTCCCAGCGCGGTCTTGACACGCTCTCTATAACGTTCTTCGCCTTCGATGACATCCTCCGTGACAGCAATGGAAGCATTTGTGGAGGATTCGGGCTCGTTTTCAGGGTTGACGGATGCCCTTCCATCCGTCAACCCTCTGTCAACCGGGGGTTTCGGCTTGTATATGGGCTTTTCAGGCTCCGGGGTGACGGTTGACGGAGGAGACGGAAGGGGTGTGTATTTCAGCTCCACGAACCGGCAAGACTTACCGGCCTTCTTAAAGTTGCCCTTGACCAGGGTTAGTGAGAGGGTGCTGTCTACAATAGACTTTAGCCGTCTCCCAAAATCCCCCATATCCTCTGGTAGCGAAGAAACACCGGCAGCTTTCAGCTGATCCCGGAGGACGTTTGCCTCGTCCTTAAAGTAACCATCCACGGTTTGCAGGTACTTTATGAGACCAACCGCCAGGGAATCTTCAGGCTTAACCACGGTGGTCTTGTAAATTTCAGCATGTGCCCTTAGAGCCATACCCTTGAAGTATTCTATAAGTTTAGTAGAATTTGTTACATCTGATAAGCTAATAATAGGCCAATTTGGATCTGTCAACGCATGATCGCTAGAATACCTGGGGTCTCTGTCAACTCTGTCCACCGTCAACCCGTCGGCACTTTTTGGCTTACTTGTGCTGGATTCTGCGGTTGACGGAGGGTTAACAGAGGGTGTTTCCTTTGTCAACCTCGTATCCTCCCTCCCCTGGGCCTCTTCCTCGAAACGGCACACCGCGAGGATCAAACAGAACCGCGCTAGGTAAGTACTAAGCTTCTTCCACACGCCTCGGAGCCGCGTGGGCATCTCGGGATCCTCGGCTTCAGCGTATAAGCTATTCATCGCCGCGTCGAAGACGCTCTCGGCCTCCTTGGATAGCTGCAGCTGCAGGGGATCGACCCGCCCCTCCCTGAACTGCAACCGCAAACCGGCCACGCGGTTATACAGGGTTTCGTAGTTCTGCTTGGCAGTTTTGTTGATCTGCTTGTTCCGGTCGAATACTTGCGCTCGGGGCTCGGGATAGCTCATTAGAAAGCGGTCGCGGGACCCCTCGTTCTTATCAGAGCCTACGTGCGAGAGGACGTCCGGCTGTATGCCGCCCACGATAGACATATACGGGCTTGGAATAATTAACGGCTCGTCTAGAGTGCCTTTGCGGTCAACCTTTACCGCCTGGCCAGAAAAAACGGAGTTGTAGAACTGGACGTCGGAGCCCTTGCCGCCCGGTTTGTACTGATTGAGGCCTGAGAAGTGGGCATCCAGTTCGTCGTTTTTCTGCAGAAAGCCTCGCGGATTCTCTGCTAATAGAGCCGCCGTAGCTTCCACCGTGGCGTTATCTGTGAACACTGTTCCTAATGTTGGCTTAAAGTAGGGCGGTTCGACGGTTCCGTCTCGCTTTTCTTGCGCTGTAGCGTTGTCGTACAGACGTTTTTCCTCGTCGTAGGCTTCTTTCTCTTGCTTGTAAAGCTGTCGGTACTTAAGCTGCAATTTGATAGCAGGGGCTACCGCGATGGTTTGGGCGGCTGATTTAGCCGAGCCGGGGAGCGCCACTACTGCAGCGTATATCTGAGCAGTCTCCTCCCATGAGTCCGGTATTACTTCAAAGGAGCGGCTGTTACCAATGCCGCCCGCTAAGGCAGCCAGCATGGGCAACGCTATAAACTCCGACGGGCATGAGAGGGCAGCCTCCGCCTGGCGGATCAAGTCCTGTGTGCTGGTAGGCATGGCGTCAACCGGGAACACCGGCGCGGAGGGTAGCTTAGTGTCTCCGGGATAGGTGTACTGGCGCACCTTATCGCCGGGAGCTCGTTTTGCAGCGGATTCGGCTATGGAGCGGAGTTCGGATTCGTCTAGGGGAGGGTCACAGAGGAGTGTGTTCGCAGGTATGAGCATTTCGAATATAACGTCTGCTCCCATGCCTCTGGCACGCAGAGTGCAGCCTAGAGAGTACAAGGTGTTGTTACGCGCCCCGTTGGGGATTTTCGTCCCGATGGGCTCCGCTCGGGTTTTCTCCTCCTCTTTGCGAACCTCGTTGAGGAGCCATGCGGGAGGGTCCGGTTTGTAGCCATTGAGCTCCTGTTCCCACACGTACGGACCCTTCTCGTTCTCGCTCGGCGGCAGGATCACGTAGCCGCCCTTCCCTCGGGTGTCTATCCCGGGGCCGTACTTCTTGACCGTGCTCGGGATGTCGAGACCGTCAGGGTACTCGAAGAAAACGTGCAAGCCTCCCGAGCCGGTGCGGACCCTGGGGGCCTGCGTGTTGTAGCCGCGCTCTTCGAGAGTTTCGAGACCTGCTACGCCGTCGGCGTCTATCACCACGAAGCCGTTCTCTTCCGCAGGAGCGCCTATGTTGGCGTTCGGGAAGCGCTTCCACAATGCCACGACTATCTCGGGGTCGTTGGTTGCAGACTTGAAGCCGTCCTCGGTGCGGGGATGTTTCCCCGGAGAGCAATCCGGGTTTACTTCGGGGCCACCA
>JBBSGN010000640.1:0-2646 GCA_038254085.1 Chloroflexia bacterium
ATTAGTAGCAGGCTTGCTGCTCCGATTACTCCGATACTTGTCAACAGTGTCCACTTTCGTACAGCTCTAATCAGAAAGACTCGCTGCAACACCAGTCCTTGAGAAATACCGACGCCCAGGCCCAGGAACGAGGCGGCTATCAGTACAGCGATCTGCGTTATTGGTAGTGATTCTGAAAGCATAGATAAAGGGGACCGGAGGATTAACAGCACTATACCAGCAACGAGCATGCTCAAGATCGCCCCTCCGGTTGTGGCAGCTATCCAAACCAACCATAAATCCTGGCTGGATTGCCTATCCAACAGCTTGGCTTGGAGACCCGGCGCGGTACGATATTCTGCGGCATTTCTTTCCTTAGCCAAAAATCTCCTTCACCTTCTCCACTCCCTCCACCAACATGTCCACGTCTTCCTTCTTCGTATACAGGTAGAACGAGGCGCGGGCCAGGGCGGGCACGTCTAGGTGCTGCATGAGGGGTTGGCAGCAGTGGTGGCCGGCGCGGATGCAGACGCCTTCGCTGTCGAGGATTGTGGCTATGTCGTGCGGGTGAACGTCGTCTATGGCGAAGGAGACCACGCCGCCCTTATGCTCGGCGTCGGGGCCGTACAGGGTGACGCCGGGGATGGCGCGCATCTGGTCGAGGGCGTAGGCGGTTAGCTCTTGCTCGTGCCGGTGGACGTTGTCCATTCCGATGGCGGAGAGGTAGTCAACAGCCGCGCCCAAGCCGATTGCCTCGGCGATGGCGGGGGTGCCGGCCTCGAACTTCCAGGGCAGCTCGTTGGGGGTGAAGCCTTCCAACGTGACGGTGCTTATCATATCGCCGCCGCCCAGGAAAGGGGGCATCTGTTCGAGGAGCGCCCGCTTGCCGTACAGAATGCCGATGCCGGTTGGCCCGCACATCTTGTGACCCGAAAAGGCCAGGAAGTCCACGTCGAGCGCCTGCGCGTCCACCGGCATGTGGGGCACGCTCTGGGCAGCATCGAGCATGACCAATGCACCCGCCTGGTGCGCCGCGCCGATTATCTCCTCGACCGGGTTGATGGTTCCCAGCACGTTGCTCATGTGGGTGACGCTGACCAGCTTGACCCCCTGTAATTTCTCCTCCAGATCGTCCAGCATGAGGAGGCCGTGCGGGTCTACGTCCAGATAGCGCAATTCTATGCCACGCTCGGCGGCCAGGATGTGCCAGGGAACGAGGTTGGAGTGGTGCTCCATCTTGCTGAGGAGGACCACGTCGCCTTGCCGGAGGTTGGCGCGACCCCAAGTGTGGGCGACCAGGTTGAGGGCCTCGGTGGCGTTGCGTGTGTAGACGATCTCGCGGCTGCTCTTGGCGTTGATGAAGCGGGCGATGCGGGCGCGCGCCTTCTCGTAGCGGTCGGTGGCGACCTCGCTCAGTTCGTACACGCCCCTGTGGATGTTGGCGTTGGTGGTGCGGTAGTAGTCGTCCATCGCGTCCAGCACCTGCATAGGCTTCTGCGAAGTGGCGGTGCTGTCGAGATAGACGAGCGGCTTGCCATGCAGGGTGCGCGAGAGGATGGGGAAGTCGGCACGGATGCAGTCCCAGTCTATAGTGGGGGTGGTTTCAGACTGTTGGGTGGGTAAAGAGATAGATGCCATGTCTTGTGTTAACCGACCTTTCGGCTTTGATAGTCGCTCGCCTGCCGTTCTGCCCCATCCGGTTCGTCTACTTCTTGCGATCTGAACAATCTGGGAGGAGGAATCGGACGTCCCCATTCCTTTTTGGCCTCGATTATAAGTTCTATCACTTCCTGAGCGTTCTTCAGTGCTTCTTCGCGTGTTGCGCCATGAGTATGGCAACTCGGAAACTCCGGCAGGGTCACGATGTAAGCGTTATCTTCATCAGACCATTCGATTACTATCGAGTAGCGAGCACACATATCTTGATTATTGTCACTTATGCTCATTCTTGTCTCCCTTGCGCATCACGCAACTTCTTCAAGGCCTTACGAACGTCGTCTTCCTGATAAGGCTTGGCGTCATCTCCATCGTTGCCGGAGAGTGCCACATCGTTGGGAATGAGTGGGTGGCTCCAAACTGTATGGCTACCCTTCCCTGGCCGCGGGATGAATCCTGCCTTACGCAACTCGGCCTTTAGCTGACGAACTTTGCGCGGCATTTACGTCTGCTGTTGCGCCTCCTTCAACTTTGTCAGGACTTTGCGTACGGCTTTCTCCTGGCATCGCCCATCAAGGTCTTGGTCGTTACCGGCGATGGTCAGCCGCTCGCCTGGAAGATGCGAGTGGGTCCAGATCGTCTGGCTGCCCTTTCCAGACCGCCAGGTGAACCCTGCCTTGCTCAGTTCGGCCTTCAATTCGTAGATTCTGCTGGGCATTGGCTCTCCCTCCGAAAGCAAGCAAGGCAGGCACAAAGATCCGCCCTATCTCTCAATCCACTCGGTCCTCAGCACTCATCACTCGGCACTACGCTTCGCCGGGGCGTTGGGCTTCCTTGCCGACGCGGGCTAGCTCGACCTTTTGCTGGATGATGTCGCGCAGGCGTTGGCGGACCGATTCGAGCGGCATCTCGGCAATGACCGGCTCGAAGAAGCCGCCCACGATCAGCTTTTCAGCCTCCACGCGGTCTATACCCCGCGACATGAGATAGAAGACCTGCTCTTCCTGCACC
>JBBSGN010000641.1:0-2643 GCA_038254085.1 Chloroflexia bacterium
AGCGTGAGGCCGCGTCTTCCTGCTGGGCGGCCTGCTCTATCGCGGTGATGGCGGCGGGCGCGTCCAGGTCTGCGCCTGCCACGTCCTTCTTAAGCGTGACCGTGCCCTTGCCTATCACGACCGTAGCGTCCTTCGGCACGACACTCAACGCCTCGCCCACCGGCTTGAGGTAGGCTGCAAGCGCGTTATTATCCAGCGTCACGGTGTAGGAACTGCCGTCGGTGCTCGGCGCCAGCGTGAGCATCCCGCGCAACTCTTCGGGCTGCATCGTCCAGGTCTGGTCGCCCGACTTCAACGCGATAGGCTGCTCGGTCAGCAGCAGCGCCTGCGTCTGCGAGTCGCGTAGCGCCGCCGCGGTCACTTTGGGTGTCTGCTCGCGCATCGGCACGTTTACAGGCGCGAACGGGGCCGCGCCAAGCGAACCGACCAGGCCGGCACGCAGAGCGTCGCGGTCAACCACGCTGCCGTTGCTTGAAGGGGTGATGATCACTTTGCCGTCCGGCCCCTGGTCCAGCTTGCTGTTCACCACAGGCTTGTCGAGGTCGGCTGCCACGCGCGCGATGGCCTTGTCCACCATAGCCTCATCGTGCTTCAAGACGGGTGCAATCTGCGCTCCGCCCAGCAACGCCCCAAGCTGGCCGCCCAAGTCGCTCAAAAAGCTACCGCCGCGTCCCACACTCATCGCCGCGTCCACCGTCTTGTCGGCGTCCACCGCCAGGCCAAGTTCAGCCGGGGAGAAATCCCAGTTTCGCCCGTTGCTCTGCAATATGACCTTGTCCGAGGGATAGCCCGCGGCAGCCCGGCCCAACGCCGGCACAGCAGCCGCCCGGTCCATACCGCCTAAATCCTGGCCCAGCACATGCACCCCACGGAACACCCGCCCGCCGTGCAGCGCGCCATACCCGAACAGGAGGGCTATCGCTAAAACGAGCGCGGCTGCCACGCCGATAAACGCGTGGCGCAAAAGGGTGCTGGCCCGCTTGGTCACAGCCTGCTCTCTGCTGGGGCTGTCTACGTGCGCTACACGGGCTTCCGGTGGGTTTATTGCGTCAGAACGTTGCATACCTTTAATTCTCTCCATGAAGATAACGAAGTACAGCGATAAAAGTCGCCGGGCTTTACAAACGCAAACTCGGTATAGTGTTGTTTGTACAGGTGGGCAGGTATTGAGGGCCTTGCGGGTCGCACTTCTCATGTCGTGCGCGTCGCTATCTTACCACATTACCCGCCCCCAGACAAGAGAAATTTGGGCTATTTTGACTCGTAAAACGTAAGGGGTAAGAAGGGGTCCCTTACGTTTTACGAGTCAAACCTTGCAGAAAGACTCACCGCAGAGGCGCAGAGTACGCAGAAGAAACAATAGAATCTCTGTGTGGTCCTCTGCGTACTCTGCGCCTCTGCGGTGAGTTCTTCGCTCTCCTTAACCCTGCGCTACTGCTCTAGTTCGTTCGCTTTACGTCGTCATAGCCTTATGCTACAATGAGACGCGCCCGCTCTCCTATGGGCTACAGTGCCGTAACTCTATCCAATGGAGGATTATACTATGGTCATGCAATCCGAGGCCCCCGGCAAGCTCTCTGCCGATGGGCGTCAACCTGATGTGAACAAACATTCGCCCGATATTCACGGCCCATTGCCAGGCCCGCTCGCTGAAGAGATCGTCAAGCGCGACGAGGAAGTAATCTCGCCTTCGTACACACGCTCCTATCCGTTCGTAATGGATCACGGCAAAGGCAACATGGTGTGGGACGTGGACGGCAACCGCTATATTGACTTCACGGCGGGCGTGGCCGTCCTCGCCACCGGGCATTGCCACCCCGATGTGGTGCAGGCCGTAAAAGACCAGGCCGACCAGTACATACATATGGCGGGCACCGACTTCTACCTCCCCGGCGGCGTCGAGCTGGCCGAGACATTCACCCGCATCACCCCCGGCGACTTCGAGAAGCAGGTCTTCTTCACCAACTCGGGCACCGAGGCGATTGAGGCCGCCATGAAGTTGTGCCGTTACTGCACGGGTCGCCCCGTGCTGATTTCTTTCCTGGGCGCTTTTCATGGGCGCACCTACGGCTCGATGTCCCTATCGTCGAGCAAGTACCTGCACCGTACCGGCTTCCAGCCCCTTTTGGCAGGCATCTACCATGCCCCCTACCCGAACACCTATCGCCCCCCCTTTGACCTGCCCTCTGACAAACTGGGCCGGGCCTGCGTAGACTACATCGAGAACACGATGTTCCGCCACCTGGTATCCCCGCACGAGGTAGCGGGCATATTCGTTGAGACCATCCAGGGTGAGGGCGGCTACATCGTGCCCCCCGACGACTTCTACCCCGCCCTGCGCGACCTGTGCGACCGCTACGATATACCCCTGGTCGCGGACGAGGTGCAGTCGGGCATGGGTCGCACAGGGCGTATGTGGGCGATTCGGCACTTCGGAGTAGAACCCGATCTCGTGCTCACAGCCAAGTCGATCGCCGCCGGCCTTCCGCTCTCGGGCGTACTGGGCAAAGCCGAAATTCTCGATGCGGTGGGCGATTCGGGCATCGGCGGTACGTACGTGGGCAACCCAGTCGCATGCGAGGCAGCGATCGCGGTGCTCGACGAACTTCAGGGCGGTCTCATCGAGCGCGGAGTGGCGCTCGG
>JBBSGN010000642.1:0-2641 GCA_038254085.1 Chloroflexia bacterium
TAGGTTCTCCTTTTGTGGTATAAGGGTTGCAACAGGGAGGCTGAAAGTGCCACCTGCCACTACTGCCTTCGGGTTGTAGTTCGCACTTTGCCAATAGAATATGTTGCCGGTTGTAGCCTCGAAATCTCAAGCTACGTAAAACATATTGAGTAGCTCTCATAGTGCAAACCTAATTGCATTGGGGCAACAATGCATCAGTGAAAAACTGTAGAAGCTGCACGGCTTTAGCCGTTGCGGAGTTGTCACTTCCGTTTCGATCCGCTAACTCCTGAAGAACCAGCAGAGTATTTGTTTCGGCTGTTGTCTATGGACAATCTATCGCTGGAAGGAAAGTTTACTGTTGCTCAACTCAAGCAGATACGCCAACGGCCCTTGCCCTAAACGTCAACAACGAGAGCTTGCAAATGCTGGCCTCCCTACCGCCACACGAACAGCCACGCCGCGTCCCCAACCGCTACCGCCGCCCAAAAGCCAATAATCAGCAGGGGCTTCCGCAAGAAGCAGCGGCTCCGCACCAGACCGAGCGTAAGGGCGCGCCCATACAGCGCGATTGCCACCCCGGCCACTATCAGCACGAATACCGGAGGGGTCAGCAGCCAGGCTATCAGGCCGGTCGTGCCCATCTTGCAGAAGGTGAAGGCCAGCCGCTCGTACTTCTGGGCGCTACCCATGTTGGCCCGCTCAACCTCTAGCTCGCTCATCTCTTAGTCCTCTCTACCCGGTTGAGCGGGATCACCTGCGTGACCGGAACCTGCCCGGCGCTGGTCTTGCGGCGCAACTCTCCGAACAGTTGGCGGGCGCAGAAGGGCACACGCACCGGGTTGCTGTCGCCCTCGGTCGAGCCGACATGCACACAGCACTGTTGCAGCCGCTCGGCGTTCAGCGTCCAGGCATCCATGAACGACTTGATGGTGATGCGCTTGATCCGCTTGACCACCGTCTCAGCCGGGCTTTCGCGCTTGACGACCATGTTCGATACCGCCTTCACGAAGTTGTTCAGCCCCAGGTCGCAATTTTCGCACAGGTCCATGATGTAGTCTATCAGCTCAGGCCGGGTAATGGTGGTCGTCTCGCTCATCATGCCGAGCAGCGCAGCCTTGACCGCCCCGTCCGCGTCGGTAAGGGCGATGCGATTGCTGATCAGCCCCAGGTTCTCTTTCAGGCGCTCGATGCCGAGCAAGCGCGGGATAGAGTGCAATTGCCCACTGTCACCCCTCACGAAGTAGGAGATTGAGCAACAGTCCGGGTGGCTGCACGGCAACGCGATAAAGTCTTCCGGCCCCACCAGCCCGCCCGTCTGCTCGCCCAGGCACTTCATCACGCCCGTGGTCGTCACACGCTTCATGGGGTCAATCGGGTTAGCCCGCCCCGACCCGAACACCGGCTGGTAGGACACCCCTGCCACGTAGTCCGTGCCTAAGGCGTACTCGGCCACGTCGCCCACCTCGCCGTCGTTCACGCCCTCGGCCACCGCCATAACCAACGTGGTAAAGACTCGCGCCGCCGCCAGCCGCTTCACCGCCTCTGCCTTTATCTCTCGGAGGTCTTTGCCCCGGTGGTACAGGTGCGTGTCGAGCAAGAAGCCGTCGAACTGCAAGTACACCTCTACACGGTTACGCAGCTTGGATAGCGCCGACACGAAGCGGTCGTCTTTGGCTATGCGTATCCCGTTGGTGTTCAGCACCACCCGCGTGACATTGCGCGCGGTCGCTTCCTGGATGATCTCCAGCACGTCGGGGTGGACCGTCGGCTCGCCCCCACTCAACATGAGCACGTCTATCCGCCCGCCCTCGCGCTGGATGGTGGTATCGAGCGTCCGCATGATGTGGTCGAGGCGGGCGTACTTGTTGATGCCCGTGCCGCTCGCCGCGAAGCATGTAGGGCAATTCAGGTTGCAGTTCTCGGTGATGTCGAGCAGCAAGATGCAGCTATGCTGGGTCTGCAAATCGCCTAACCCGTGCATATAGCTGAGAGGTATAGGCAGGTTGTTGCCGGGCGTGTCGGGGATGATCTGCTTGGTTGGCACGCGCCACTGTTGCAGGTACTCCCACAGCCCGTAGTCCTCTTCGTAAAGACTAATTACCTCGCCATGCCCGCGCTGGCAATGCCTCAGCAAATACACCTTCCCGTCCATCAAGATCAGGTTCCCCTGCAACATATCGGTCTGGTAGTCAACCTGCTTGTCCGGGTCTTCGCTGAAGCAATGCCCACACACGGTGAGCACCATTCGCAACGGTGTATACGGTCTGAGTGCGAGCATTCTCTTACTCCTTAATACAGCACGCCGGAAAGCCCCACCAAGCAGATACCGGCAACGACGAACAGCGAAACGAACGGCAGCACAATCACTACCATCAGCACGCCAATCAGCAGGCCCATCGCTCGTGGCCGGTTTTGGCGCAGCGAAACCATGCCGCCAATGAGGGCGCCGAGTTGCAGGACCAAGAACAGCACCAGGGCTATAGTGCCAATCTGCGACCCGACGCTCGAATTCATGCTCGCAACATATGAAAGCAAGGCAGGCAGACCATAAGACAGTGCGATAAAGCCGAGCAGCACGCCCCAGAAAAGGCCACTGCTCGCGACCCTTTTTGGCTTGGGCGGAGCGACGCTTGGATCCTCGTATCCCCAGCCTGATGGA
>JBBSGN010000643.1:0-2638 GCA_038254085.1 Chloroflexia bacterium
ATGACACTCACGTAGTGGACCGAGAGGACCTTGCCTATGCCTCTTTCTTTGCCTATGCCTCTTTCTTTGTCTATGCCTCTGAAGCTCATTCCTTCCAGATACAATCTTATTGCTTGTTCTCGCAGTTGTTGATCGTGGCCCATCGGCCTAGGCTGAGGTGTGAAGTAGCGTTGGCACTGCTCACAACGCAAGCGTTGGCTCCCTCCTCTGTTGAACCGTGCCTTTTGTATCCTGCTATTGATGCCACAACATGGGCAAAGTAGCTTTTCCATAACTTACACTTTATCCGCCCTCTGCAATATTAGCCACTCCCTCGCAAATCCCGACCAGAAATCGCTGGCAATTGTCCGCGTCCACATGGAACATGGAACGTGGAGCATTGCGGACAATCGCTGATAATCAAGCTGTGCGAGCATTATGTGTTTATGTTATAGTGGTGGTCTGAGCGATGCAGGCACCCCCTCACAAATCCCCATTCGCACAAAGGTAGCGCAAAGAAAAGAACATCGTTTACACCGAGGTTGCCGCACATGAGGCGGCATACCGCCGCTTGGAGTGTTCACAAATAAAAGAAAAGCGCACATAAGGAGACGGTGCAAAGATGAAGATAGGATTACAGGTAAACAACTTCACATGGGAAGGCGGAGACGCGAAGATAGGCGAGACGTTTGGGGCGATAGGACGGCGGGCCGAGGAAGCGGGGTTCGACAGTCTGTGGGTGATGGACCACTTCTTCCAGATTCGGGGTATTGGCCCCCCAGAGTGGCCCATGCTGGAGGCGTACAGCGCCCTGTCATTCATCGCGGGGCAAACATCGAAGATCAAGCTGGGCACTATGGTCACGGGCGTGACCTACCGCTACCCCGGTATCCTCATCAAGACCGTGACCACCCTCGATGTAGTATCGGACGGGCGCGCGTACCTGGGCATAGGCGCGGCCTGGAACGAGCAAGAGCACCTGGGATTGGGCGTGCCCTTCCCGTCCCTCAAAGAGCGATTCGAGCGCCTGGAAGAGACCCTTCAGATCGCCCACCAGATGTGGTCGGGCGAGGTCGCGCCGTACAACGGTAAGCACTACCGGCTGGCTGAGACGCTAAACTCGCCCCAGGCCGTAACCAAGCCCCACCCTCCCATACTGATAGGCGGGACGGGTGAGCAAAAGACGTTGCGCTTCGTAGCCAAGTATGGCGACGCCTGCAACCTCTTCCTCAGATTAGGCGATGAGCAGGTCCGGCACAAACTCGACGTGTTGCGCGGCCATTGCGAGGCCGAGGGCCGCCCGTATGAGGAGATAGAGAAGACGAGCCTCGACCGCATTACTGTGACTCCGCAGGGCGGCGAGGATAGCATGTCGCCTCAGCAGGCCATAGACTACTTCGGTCACATAGCCGAGCTAGGCTTCGACCATGCCATAGTGAGCCTGTCAAACGTCAGCCAACCCGACGCCTTCGACGTGTTCCGCGAGCAGGTAGTGCCCTCTGTCCATAAGATCCCCGTTGCCGGGCGCTAGACAAGACACGATTTCTTCGTAACAAGCAAAACCCAAACCGCCCCTGTTTGGGTTTTGCTTGTTATCCATCGTAGGCTTGGGCGCGACAATTGCTAAGACTCATCTCATAAATGGCAGCCATCTCTTTAACGAATAGATTATCCCTTGTCATTCCGAGCGTAGCGAGGAATGACAAGGATGTTGGGGCGGCTAAAGAGTTTGCTCTTGTTTATAAGACAGCTTCTGCTAGCGTAAGCATTGGCTAGGAGGCAAAGAGCACAAAGAAAGGACCCAGATAATGAACAAAGTGACCGACGAAGTTAGAGACTTCTTAACCGGAGAACTAAGGTTCGCGGTAGTCGCCGCCATAAACAACGACGGCACGCCCCAGCAAACGGTGGTGTGGTACGAGCTGCGAGGCGACAGCATTATGATGAACACGACGGCAAACAGGCTCAAGACCAAGAACCTCAACCGCGACCCCCGTATGTCTTTCTGCGTCGAGGACGGCTACAGGTTCGTGACCGTAAAGGGGCGGGGCGAGCTTGTGTACGACCGCGACCGCGCCCAGGCCGACATAAGAGACCTGGCAATTCGCTATCACGGCCAGGAGAAAGGCGAGCAGATGGCGAGCGAAAAGTTCTCTAAAGAAGAGCGCGTAAGCATCTATATGACAGTGCAAGAAGTGTATGCCTACTCGTGACCCCTGGCGCGTCGTCGCCCTCGCCGGAGGGGTGGGCGGGGCCAAGCTGGTGGGCGGTCTTCAGGCGGTGCTGCCGCCCGGCTCGTTATCTGTAGTGGTCAATACCGCCGACGACTTCCAACTGTGGGGTCTGCATGTCTCGCCGGATATTGATACGGTCATGTACACCCTGGCGGGCATCGCCAACCCGGTGACCGGGTGGGGCGTAGAGGGCGACACCTGGAGTGCGCTGGAGATGTTGGAGCGATATGGGCGCGACACCTGGTTTCGCGTGGGCGACAAAGACCTGGCGACCCACCTGCTTCGCACCCAGATGCTAGGCGAAGGCCGCAGCCTCACGTGGGCCACCACCAACCTGGCGGCCTCGCTCGGCGTACCGACCCAAATATTGCCCATGTGCGACGAACCTGTAGAGACGCTGGTAGAGACGCCAGAGGGCACGCTCG
>JBBSGN010000644.1:0-2638 GCA_038254085.1 Chloroflexia bacterium
CCGGAAAAGGAGCAACCTGATGGAACATCGTAGTTTATCTAAAGCCTTTACCTATAAGCCCTTGCGCGTAGGCATACTCTTCGCCATGTCGCTCAGCCTGGTGCCTGTCGGCTTGAGCGCGCTGGCTTCTACGCCAGGCCCCGATGCGCGGCTGACTAACGATATCGGTGGAGGCTATATCAGCGCCTATACCCTCGCCACCGGCCAGTCCTATACCGACGATGTGATTACAGAGTGCGGGATCGCTCGCGGGCGGGAGAATGAGCCTTCCGTGGGGGTTGATCCCCGCAACACCAATGTATTGATCGGCAGCTCTAACGATTACTGCGGCGTCTATGCCACCAGGGATCCTCAGGGTCAGCCTTATCCGGGCGGCCCGATATGGCTTGGCTACTATCGCTCGGAGAATAGCGGCGCTAGCTTCCAAAGCTCGTTGGTGCCAGGCTACCCGGGCGACACCTCGCCCTATGCCGCCCTCGCCCACATACGCACGGCCTCCTCAGGCGACCCGGTTATTGCCTGGGACAACCAGGGACGTGTCTTCATGGGTTCCGAAAGCTCGGACGACCCCGCAGGCTCTAAGAAGACCTTCGGCGACGTTTGGGTGGCCCGCTTCGACAACCCCGACGGCCCTAACGGCGCTACCATCAACGACGGCAAGCGTTTCGTGGGTAGCGAGATCGTAGCAAGAGGCTCCTCTGCGCCCAATCTGCTTGGCAAGTTCAACGATAAGACGGCTATCGAGGTTGACCGCACGGGTGGTCGCTACAACGGCAACGTCTACTTCGCGTACTCGCGCTTCACCGGCAACGGCGGCGTGGGCATCTACTTCTCTCGCTCTACCGACCACGGCGCGACCTTCTCGCAGCAAATGAAAGTGAGCGCGAGCATACATGACGTGCAGTTCCCCGACATTTCGGTGACGGGCGACGGCAACATCTACATCACCTTCCGCCAGTTCGCCTCGCAGGGTCACGAGCCGGACGCCATCGTGTATGTGAAATCAACCGATGGTGGCCGCACCTTCTCGGCGCCCAGCACCCTTACTACTTTCCTGCCCTACGACGCGCAGGACGTGGCTGACCCCCAGCCGATTCCTATCCCTGCCCGCTCGATTGACGACCCGATGTATGAGGAGGAGAACCGTGCGCCCGGTAGCCTGGCCCGCGATTGCGGTGACTTCTCCAGCCATTGCCAGTCGGGGTATACCTTCTTCCGGCGTGATACCCAGGTGCGCTCCACCGCCGACCAATCGGACGCTGCCCACGAGTGGATATACCTCGTATACGACCCCAGTAAGCCTGACACCCAGGTCAGCACGGGCACCACTTATGGTTCTATACAGCCCGGCACCGGCAGCCAGTCGGGCATCTACTTTACCCGCCTGGACGGGGCGACCGGCAGCCATACCACCCCCTCCCTGATTGACAACGAGGCAGTGGGGCATCAGTTGTTCGCGGACATCTCGGCGGACGGCGGTACGCTGCACGCTATCTGGTGGGATAGCCGCCTCGATCCTTCCTATTCGCCTGCGCGCCCTATCGGCAACGACGCGAACGGGGCAACCGGACCATCCCTTGACGTGTGGTCGGCCAAGTCGACCAATCACGGGGCAAGCTGGACCAACACCAGCAGGCTGACCGATGTGACCTCCAACCCTAACTACGAGCAGTTCGCCAACCGCACCGTGCTGTTCGCGGGCGATTACCTTTGGGTTACTTCGCTGGGCGACTTCTCGTATGGGGTGTGGACCGATTAGCGCAACACGGTGGCGGGCACCGACCCCCGCGAGGTGGGCCACGAGGACGAGGATAACGCCGACGTGAGGCAGTGCCGCACCTTCGATCCGGACACCCAGACGTGGAGCGGCGACACTTGTCCGCACGATGGCGGCCTTGACCAGGACATCTACGGGGACCTCACCCCGTAGACGGTCAAAAGACGTTGGCGTTTTCACAAGGCACACGGCAAACACGAAAGGCGGTGCTGACAATCAGTGCCGCCTTTCGTGTTGTCCATTAGAGCCGACGAAGGACGCCCGACGAATAAGCTGTAGTCGTCGGGCATCCCCGCGTAACCTCGCCCGTACTTACACCAGGGCCTGGTTGACGCTTCGACACGTTTGGGAGGATTGTGTTGGGCGGCGACCAGGCTGTCATTTTTATATGGGTGGCGCTCGCCGGGCCAGTAGAGTATAATCGGCTTTATCCCAGTTGCAATGGAGTAACCCCTTATGCTCACATCAACTACTGCTGCGCTCAACCGTAACGTCCCTCTGTTCGACTGGTATCTGATGCCCGAAGCCTATTCCGCGCCACTGGTGTACGAGGCGATACGCGAGTTCGGGGTGCGAGAGGGCGGCACGGTGCTTGACCCATTCTGCGGCACCGGCACCACGCTGGTCGCCTCCCGGTTAGCCGGGCGCAACGCCCTGGGCGTCGAGGTCAATCCGTTCCTCTGCTTCGCCTCTCGTGTGAAGACTCGCCTCGACTTCGACCTCCCCCTGCTGAAGCTAGAGCTTGACCGGCTGTTAGAGGCCGCTCGGCCCGCGCTGGAGCGGGCGAACGACGCGCCCTCGTTCGCTGCCGATCTGCCCCAAATGCCCCGCCTGGAGAGGTGGATCAGCAGGCGGGTGGCG
>JBBSGN010000645.1:0-2636 GCA_038254085.1 Chloroflexia bacterium
CACAGAGGATGAGTAAGAGGTGAGGAGTTAAAGGGTTGGCGGCTCCCGCTCTGCCCTCTCTAGCCAGATAGCCACAACCCCGACAATAAAACTCTTTGCGTCTTTGCGTTTCAACTCCCGATTGTTGGTGGAACTGCCGCCGGCTGCAATTCTTGTGAGGGTCGTGAGGGCTATGTTACAATATTTGCATCGCAACAGCGCGCGCGGTCCAGCTAGCCGCTGCCAGGGGTAAATCGGGGTAAGCTATTTGTCGAGTGATACGAATCAGGCGATGCAGGCGGTCAACAACATGCTGCCGCGCTCCTGGCGAGATGACTTCTGGAGTATCATACGCATTGTAAACGGTGTGTTGAGCAGCTACATACGGGGCCAACTGCTGCTCGGCCTGGCAGTGGGCGCCGCTACCACGATTGGTTTGTTGCTGGTGGGCGCGCCCTACCCACTCTTGCTGGGGATCATATCGGGGATAACCGAGATAATTCCGGTCGTAAGCCCTATACTGGGGCGGTGCCTGGCCTGGCAGTGGCTTTCAGCGCGGAAGGGTGGGTGCTTGTGCTGAAAATGCTGCTGGTGTACGTGCTGGTGCAGCAACTTGAGAACAATCCACTCGTTCCAAAGATACAGGGCGACAGTGTAAAGCTGCACCCTGCTATACTAATGGTGGCGCTGGTGGTGGGCAGCCAGGCGGCAGGGCTGTTTGGGCTGATAGTGGCGGTGCCAGTGACGGCCATTTTGCGGGACGTTTATCTTTACCTGTACCGCCGCCTGGCCGAAGGCTACACGCCCACCGAGGCCGAGGACGCCGTGCCGTCGCGCCAGGACGAGCAGACAGCACAAGGCAAAGACCGCGAGGCCCGCGAATTGGCCGAGGCCCGCCAACAGCCGGGCGTCAACACCGAAGACGAGCTAATCGAGGACTTGGAAGAGGAGCATGGCAAACCAAATAAAGAGCTGGCTGCACACAAATAGCTCTGTATTAGGCTGTTCGTTGAACAAGCGACCGGCGAAGGGATCATTATAGTTGGAACGACCTAACGAACAGAGTCGACAGCCCGCCCCCAGAGGCACCAACACCCGCCCCAACCCGGCGACGCAGCCGCGCAAGCACGCGCCCACGTACCGGGCGCGCCCCGCCACTGGTCCAGTGCCAGTAATCCCTCCCGGAGACATTATGGCCGCGCGTGCCAACGCGCACGTGCAGGGAGAAACCCGGCGGCGCAGGTTCCGTGTGCTGCTCATAACTGTCGGCGCGCTGTTGCTGCTGGGCGGCGGGGTAGCGTATGCCTTCGTCTCGAACACGGTCAAAGAGACCATAGATCACATAACGACCGTGAGCGGCAAGGTATTCGTTACCCCCGCGCCCGTGCGCCCCGGCCCTATCGTCGGCTCCGATGGTAACATCACACCTGTGCCCGTCACGTTCCCTGACTGGGATAAGAAAGAGTCGGTCAATATCCTCCTGATTGGCCTGGATTACCGGCCTGAGGAGCAAGACTCGCGCGCCGATACGCAGATAGTGGTCCATATTGACCCGGCGGCCAAGACGGTGGCGATGGTGTCCATACCCCGCGACCTGTGGGTCCCCATACCCGGCTACGGCGAGGGCCGCATCAACTCGGCTTTCCAGAAGGGCGACCACGACAAGGCTACCGTGCCGGGCGGCGGTCCGGGCCTGGCTATGGCTACCATCGAGGAAAGCCTGGGTATCCACATTCACTATTTCGCCCAGGTAGACTTCAACGGCTTCGAGCGCATAGTGGACACGATGGGCGGCGTGACGATTGACGTGCCCAGGCCGCTGGCTGACAACGAATACCCGTTTCAGGATTATGGCTTCACCCGCATCTACATACCCGCAGGCTTGCAGCACATGGACGGGCACACCGCGCTGGAATACGCCCGCTCGCGCCACGCCGACAGCGATATTGGGCGCAACTCGCGCCAGCAGCAGGTGTTGCTTGCCCTCAAGCAGCAGGGGCTGAACCTCAATCTTGTGTCGCGCCTGAACGACCTGGCCGACCAATTGTCGGTTGCGGTCAAGACCGACCTCTCGATAACGCAGGTTGGCTCGTTGGCGCAGCTTGCCAAAGAGATAGACCCCGGCTCGATACAGACAGTGGTGATAGACGCTAACATGGTGACCGAGACGATCTTGAACGATGGCGCGGATGTGCTGATGCCCAACTGGGATGTGATTCGTCCGAAGGTGCAACAGGCGTTCGCCAACCCCAGGCTCGCCAAAGAGAATGCCAGGCTGTCTGTGCAGAACGGCACTACCACAAGCGGGGAAGCCCGCAAGGTGAGCGATTTGCTGGTGAGCAAGGGCTTCGTGGTGGCCGACCTATCCTCGGCCCAGGACCAGGGGAACCATCCAATTACCACTATCACGGATTACACGAGCGGTCAGAAGCCGCAAACTGTACAGGCCCTGTCCGAGGCGCTCGGCATCCCCGTGTCCTCCGTCGAGCGGGCCGACCCTTCAACCGCCCCCAGCGCCAAGTCCGATGGCAAGCCTGTAGACATTCTGGTGATGGTCGGCGACGATAGAGTGAAGAAGTGAAACGGACTCGTAAAACGTAAAACGTAATGTGTAAGGGCTTGTTCTTATCCTTACGCATTACGTTTTACGTTTTACG
>JBBSGN010000646.1:0-2628 GCA_038254085.1 Chloroflexia bacterium
AGTTGAGCGGAGGGTAGCTATCTATGCGTTGGGTCTTTTCCTCGAAGGGATAGCGCGAGGCCATAAACAGCCCATCAAACTGGCTGAGGAGCTCCTCAAAGGAGCTTAGCTGTTGGCTCAGCGCTGTGGATTGGAAGGCCTTTTCTAGTTGGCTCCGGACATCAACGGGGATCTCCTTCAGGAGATCCCCCAGATTGTGATTGTGAACAAGGGGGTTGGCGTGGACGCGATGCACTCCGGTGACGGGAGTGTGCTCCACTTGGATGTAGACATCTTCAGCAGCAAGACACTTCAGATATAGTTCAATAGCAACCGCGGCTGAATGCAGAAGCGGCAAGACGACACCTGAGTCGAGGTTTTCTAGAACCACTTTGTTTAGAATCACACATGCGTTGAAGTACTGCTCGGCTGCATCAAAAATCTGTGGGTTCGGATTGCGATGTGGCACTCCATATTCTAGGTTCATAGTCCTCCTTCCAGCTAGTTTACTAGCAAATTAGGTGCCTCAAAACCATGCCAGATAGCCAGGTCCAGTCCTCCGCTCCTTATCACTTTTATCAAAACGGTCAGCATCCCAAGCGCGTCTCCGATATTCTGGGCCATCCATAGTAGCGTGGTGCTCGCCTTAGATATCTACAGCCACGTGATACCTGGGATGGGCAGAGACGAGGGTATATTCGACGGCTACTGCTGACAAACACCCACAAGCCCCCAAATTATCGGAGAGCAGAATTCGAGCATTTGCAGGGTAAATAGGAAGCGCGCCTGGAAGGATTCGAACCTCCGACTCGCGGTTTAGGAATCCGGGGACGCTTGCTTTTGGGTGTACGTCGTTGTGCGTGACCGGAGAGAGAATCCCGTATAAGTAAGCCGGATACACTTAATCTTGCGTGCCGTTGTGTGCTGTCGCACGTGGGCGGGTTCGAGCCGCGTTGGTGTAGTGGTTGGTGTAGTTGGTGTACCGCGGCGTCTGGCGCTTAGGATGACTCCTTCTCCCGACGGTCTGACTTTAGCCGGTTATGGTAGTGGTAGTTCTGTCGGCACCGTTTATCGCAGAACTCCTTGTCCCTTCGCGGCTTACGGTCATTACTCCCAGGTATCGGTGGTGCATAAGAGATAATACGGTTGCAATGCTTGCAGCGAGAAATATCTCCCCCGGAGGTTATTAGCCAATAGAATTGGAGGTGCATGGCCCCAACGAGGTTACGCGCCCGCCAACTCCGCATCATTCCTTCGACAGTTAACATAGGCGCCTCTGGGTCACCTACAAAGGATCGTGGCCACCCTATATCAGGATAAGTAAACGCGTATATCGTATGCATTACAAACTCAAGAACCTGACTTAGAGCCCTATCTATTAGGATATCTATTCGACTCTTGCCAGTAGCCGCGGCCCTGTCTTCTATAGTCTTTAGCCTTCGTTCTTTTTCATCTGAGTGATCTTCATAGTAGAGCTCCTGCTCAAGTCTCTCTTCATCACGACTCAAAGCAGCCTCGTAAAGTCTTAGAGCTTCATTGGTTTGATACGCTTCGGCCCCGAGAAGATACAAAGTATCCCATGGACCACCCCTGTCATCGTAGAGCCTTGGCAGTATAAATGAATCCTTCCATTCCTCACTTTGGGTTCTTTCCTTCGAATATTGCGGGTTGCGCGGAGTGTTCCCGAGAAGCCCATACTCAGATATCCAGTCCATCATCGCAAGGAATGGGTCTTTGCGCTCGACTACTCTTGCAAAATCAAGAAACAGGTAGGGAGTATCGATAAGAGGATCGTAGACTTTGATACACTCAGGCTCTTCTTGAGTTCCCTTGCTCGCAGCTTGTATGTACTCCTCTTCCTCGTCTAAACGTGGCCTCTCATCAACATCCAAGGGTAAGATCTCGTAATTCTCATACACCCGCCATCTAAGTCCGAAGTGGTGGTGTTTTTCCGGCAGAAGCGGATTGACACTTTCGAGGTCTTCCCTGTTTAGCCTCCGCCACATTTTCCTACCTCTTTTCGACGTTTATTTATACTCTAGTCGTTGAATTAAGGTTACAGTCTCGCGACAATATGTGCAAGTAGATGCACTGACGAGCAAGAGAGGAGAGCGATGCAGGCGGAATTGACCCGAGAGTGGGTGACCTACAGGCAGGCCGAAGAGATAGCGGGACTGTCTCGGACTACCTTGAGGAAGCTGGTAGACGAAGGCGAGATCACGATACGGCGCGTGGGACGGGCGGTCAGGCTAAACCGGGCAAGCCTTGACACCTACATGAACGGTGAGGGTCCCGGCTCCGACGAAAGCAAGTAGCCCCGGCTCAATGGAAGATGGGAACAAGAGCCGGGGGCAAGGCTCGATTAAGAAAAGTCTACTCGAAGGGCCGGATAAAAATACCGGCGAAATTCAGAGTGCTATCGAGGTCCTCTTCGAGCCCGGCACGGTAGTAGAACTCAGGGTCTTCAAGGGGCGGGAGACGGTCAGCGGCTACTATGACGACCATAAAGTCCTTGCCTACGAGGCCGGCAAGTTAGAGGACCGGGGTTATTCCGTCTACGTCACCCTGAACGAGGTCGATCCCACCCTGCTGGCCCGGGCCTCCAACCGAGCACGCAAGGTCTACAAAGAGCCCACCACCTCCGACAAC
>JBBSGN010000647.1:0-2617 GCA_038254085.1 Chloroflexia bacterium
TAAGAACTGACTACCGACTACCGACCACTGAGGAGCAAGGCGCATGGGAGACAAAGTCTACGACGCAGTAATAGTGGGGGCGGGGCCGAATGGCCTCGCCGCCGCTATCGCTATAGCTCGCGTCGGGCACTCGGTGCTGGTGCTAGAGGGCGCGAAGACAATCGGAGGGGGCAGCCGCTCGGCTGAGTTGACCTTGCCCGGCTTCGTGCATGATGTTTGCTCGGCCATCCACCCTCTCGCGCTCAACTCCCCCTTCTTCAGAACGCTGCCTCTGCACGAGCACGGCCTGAGTTGGATCGAGCCACCCGCCCCCCTGGCCCACCCCCTCGACGACGGCACGGCGGTCGTGCTGGAGCGCTCAATAGAGGCCACTGCCGCCAACCTGGGCCGCGACGGAGAGGCATACTGCAGGTTGATGACGCCCCTGGTGTGCGACTGGAACAAGATCGAGCCGGTGGTGCTAGGCCCTTTCCGTATCCCGCGCCACCCTCTTGCCGCGTCCCGCTTCGGCATGTACGCCCTCCGCTCGGCAGAGGGGCTTGCCAGGAGCACGTTCAAGGGGGAGCGCGCCAGGGCTATGTTCACGGGCATGGCCGCCCACTCGATGATGCCCCTCGACCGCTCGCCCACCGCCGCCGCCGGACTGTTGCTGGCGATTACAGCGCACGTAGTCGGCTGGCCGGTGGCCCGTTGCGGCTCTCAGCAGATAGTAAACGCCCTTGCCGCGTATCTGCGCTCTCTTGGCGGCGAAATCAGGACGGGCGTACCCGTTAAATCAATTAACGAACTGCCCCAGGCCCGCGCCACCCTGTTTGACGTGACCCCGCGCCAACTGTTGAAGATAGCAGGCGACCGGCTCCCTCCCGGCTACCGTCACAGATTAAGGCGCTACCGCTATGGGCCGGGCGTGTTCAAGCTCGACTACGCCCTCGACGGGCCGGTGCCCTGGAAGGCGAGCGAGTGCCTGCGGGCGGGCACGGTACACGTAGGTGGCACGCTGCCGGAGATCGTAGCCGCCGAGGGCGAGGTGTGGAAGGGAAGGCCGCCGGAGAGGCCGTTCGTGCTGGTGGCCCAGCAAAGTTTATTCGACCCAACCAGAGCGCCCGACGGCAAGCATACGTTGTGGGCCTACTGCCACGTGCCCAACGGCTCGACCTTCGACATGACCGAGCGAATAGAGGCCCAGATCGAGCGTTTCGCCCCCGGCTTCCTCGACAGGATACTGGACCGCCACGCGATGAACACCTGCGATATGCAGCACTACAACCCCAACTACATCGGGGGCGACATCAACGCGGGCGTGCAGGACCTGCGACAGCTATTCACCCGCCCCACGCCCAACATCCTCGAGCCGTACAGGACCGCCGCAAAGGGCATCTACATCTGCTCGTCGGCCACCCCACCGGGCGGCGGCGTGCATGGCATGTGTGGGTACTTTGCCGCGCAAACCGCTCTGCAGGATGGTTTCTAGCTTTCGCTCAAGGAGAGGGACGGAAGAATGAGACTTCGCACCGCAACCAGGCTAGCCTGGTCATGTTGGACGCTGACGGTTGGGCTTATCGCTGCAACACTTTTCCTCCAGCACCTCAACAGCCCTTCCGCGCTTCTAAGCGTAAGCGGCATGTTCAGCGCGCTGGTACAATTTGCTTTTGCCAGCGTGGCTCTTTTGATAGCGTCGCGTCGCCATGAGAACCTTATCGGTTGGGTCATTGCTATTGGCGCTCTGCTGGGGGCGGCAGCTGACTTCGCGCTCGGATATAGCGAATATGGCCTGCTCACAGCGCCTGGCTCTCTCCCGATCCCCCTCTGGATGGCGCTAATTGGGGGCTGCTTCCGGAGCATTGGCTTTATCCTCATACTCTTCGTCGTATTGTTGCTCTTCCCTGACGGCCATCTGCCCTCGCCGCGCTGGCGGTGGGTTGCCCGGTTCCTTGTGGTCAGCATTGTGCTGAACAGTGTAGGCACACTATTCGACCCGGATATGTCAGACATAGACTTCAGCCTATCATCCTTCAGCAACCCCCTGGGTAACATCATCCCGGAGCCTATTTCCGGCCTACTCAGCGGTCTGGGTATAATGCCCTTGGGTGTAGCGATATTTGCTTGTGTGGCGGCCATCGTGGTTCGATTCAGGCGCTCAAAGGGCGATGAGCGCCAGCAACTTAAGTGGTTGACCTACTTTTCTTTCTTTTCCGGTGCGATTTTTGTGGTGGTGCTGGTCGGCGCCTGGCTAAATCTCGATTTCGTGTACTACATCGGCGGTTTCCTCTTTGACCTGTTGCTGGTCCCCATCCCGATAGCGGTCGGCATCGCGATACTCAAGTACCGCCTGTACGACATAGACATAATCATCCGCCAGACGCTGGTGTACGGCTCGCTGACCGCTGTGTTGGCTGTAGCTTACTGGGGCAGCGTGATAGGGCTGCAAGGGTTGTTGCGTCCCATAGTAGGTGAAGGCAACGACCTGGTGGTAGTGGCTTCGACGCTGTTGATAGCAGCCCTGTTTCTGCCCCTTCGCGGTCGCATCCAGGCGTTCATTGACCGCCGCTTCTACCGCCGTAAGTATGACGCCTCCAAAACGTTAGCCGCCTTCAGTGCTACCCTGAGAGACGAAGTA
>JBBSGN010000648.1:0-2616 GCA_038254085.1 Chloroflexia bacterium
CATTTCGGTGGGCGAGGCCATTTCGGTGGCCCCGGCGGTTTCGGTGGTCGGGAACGCCTGGAGCGTGGTATGCTACGTTATGTGATTCTTAGCGTACTACGCGACGGGCCTAAACATGGCTACGAGATTATCAAGCAGTTGGAAGAACGGACGCAGGGGAGGTATTCCCCCAGCCCAGGCACACTCTACCCTACGCTTCAATACCTGGAGGACCTGGAATTGGTCCAGTCCAACCAGGAGGAAGGCAGGCGCGTATACCAGTTGACCGACAAAGGAAAGAGCGAGCTAGATGAGCATTCTGACCTCGCCGATGGCTTCTGGTCTCGCTTCAGTGACCATACGCCTCCCGGCGCCGCCTTGCACGAAGTCAACTTCCTGCGAGACGCCCTCAACGACCTGACCAGGACCGTAGGTGGAAGCCTTCGTAGCGCCATTTTCAACGGCGATGTCGAAACGATCCGCCGCATTCGGTTAGCCCTTGAAAGCTGCCAAAACCAGGTCCGAGAAATCATAGCGCAGGGTGCGTCCACCAAGTCAGCAGCCCAGGACGCTAAGAATCCCAGCAAAGAATAGAGCGCGTTTCGCAAGCTACGCGGGAATGCCGCGTTCCAGGCGCGTCCGTGGACTCTGCGGACGCGCCTGATACTGCAAATGCTACGTAGACAGCGGACACTACAAGCCTGTTGATATGGTTGATATAATATCACTGTAGGAGAAATGAATGCAGGCGCAAGGAATCAGGGATAGCCAACTACGCAACAAGGGCCGGGGTAACGGGAACGCCCCTACCGGCGGCATGAGCGGCGCACCTGCGATGGGTGCGGCACGCCCTGGCAGAGAGCCTGCCAACCCGGCGGCGCTTATGCGTGCCATTCGTTACATCGGACACTATCGCCGGTTGGCGTTCTTGGCGTATGGCTCGCTATTTATAGCCACCGCCGCGCAACTCGTGGTCCCCCAACTCGTGCAAAATATTATTGACGAAGTGGTCAAGGTCTTCATTGCGACCCAGGTCCTCGCACAGCCCGCGCAAGTGCAGGCGCTGGCCGCGCAGAAACTCGGCATGACCATCACGCAGTTGCAGGCGAACCAGAGCGGCGCGACAGCGGCCCTCGCCGCGGTGATGCTGGGCGTCGCCGGCTTTGCCGTTCTGCGCGCGCTCTTCTCGTTCAGCCAATCGTTCAACGCCGAGAGGGTGTCGCAAAGCGTCGCATACGACTTTCGCAGCGACCTCTTTGCAAAGATTTCGCGCCTGTCGTTCAGCTACCACGACAAGAACCAGACGGGCCAGCTAATGGTCCGCGCAACCGACGACGTAGAGAAGGTGCGATTGTTTATCGGGCAAGGGCTATTGCTAGCATTGCAGGCCCTCGTCCTCCTTATCGGCACGCTCGTCATCCTATGGTTCACCAACCATGCCCTTACGCTGACCATACTGCCTATTCTGCCCGTTGCATTGGCTATCTTTATGGTGTTTGGCCGGATCAGCCAGCCGCTTTTCCGAGAGGTGCAGCAACGCATCTCACGGCTAAATACGATCCTGCAAGAAAACATGGCGGGGCTGAAGGTGGTCAAAGCCTTTGCGCGCGAGCCGCAAGAGGAGACGCGCTTCGACCAATCGGCGGACGCCGTGTTCGCGCAACAAATCAAGGTGTCGCGCATCTTTGCCTTTCTGTTCCCGCTCATTTTCCTGATTATGAATCTCGGACAGGCCGCCATCCTCTACTTTGGCGGGACGCAGATTATCCAGAGCACGTTGACGCTGGGCGAATGGCAAAAGTTCAGCCTATACCTCGTCTATGTCTTCTTCCCGCTTGGGCAACTCGGCTTTATCATCAACCTCATGTCGCAGGCCAGCGCGTCCGCGCAGCGCATCTTCGAAATCCTGGACACCAAGAACGAAGTCGAGAACAAGCCAGGCGCGACCGACCTGCAAGAGGTCAGAGGCGATGTCAAGTTCGAAGACGTGACGTTCCGCTATTTCCCAGGCGGCGAGCCTGTGCTGGACCACGTCTCATTTGAAACCAAGGCGGGACAAACGGTTGCTTTGCTCGGCGCAACGGGCAGCGGCAAGACCACCATCATCAACCTCATCCCTCGCTTTTACGACGTGAGCGAAGGGCGCGTGCTGATTGACGGGCACGACGTGCGCGATGTCACCATCGAGAGCCTGCGCTCGCACATCGGCATCGTGTTGCAGGAGACCACGCTGTTCGGCGGCACGATCCGCGACAATATCGCCTTTGGCCGTCCCGACGCGACCGACGAGGAAGTGATAGCTGCCTCCAAAGCAGCCGCCGCGCACGAGTTCGTTATGGAGTTCCCGAAGGGCTACGACACTCCGGTCGGCGAGCGCGGCTCGACCTTGAGCGGCGGGCAAAAGCAGCGCATCGCCATCGCCCGCGCCCTGCTCCTGAACCCGCGCATCTTGATCCTCGACGATTCAACCAGCAGCGTGGACCTGGCGACCGAGTACCGCATCCAGCAGGCGATTGACCGATTAATGCAAGGGCGCACCTCCTTCGTGATCGACCAACGCATTAGCACCGTCCTGATCTCTGACCAGATTCTAGTGCTCAACAAGGGCCAAATCGTGGCGCGCGGCACCCATGAACA
>JBBSGN010000649.1:0-2614 GCA_038254085.1 Chloroflexia bacterium
GAAAGGCGGGGAAATCCTCTTCGTTGACGAGATACACAGGCTGAATCGAACCGTCGAGGAGGTACTCTACCCGGCGATGGAGGACTTTGCGCTCGACGTGATAATCGGCAAGGGGCCAAGCGCGCGCTCGCTGAGGCTATCCCTACCCCCTTTCACCATCATAGGCGCGACCACTCGCCTTGCTATGCTATCGTCCCCGTTGCGCGACCGCTTCGGCGTCACCTTCCGCCTCGACTACTACAGCCACGACGCGATGGAGCTAATCATCAAGCGGTCGGCTCGCATACTGGGCGTGCCGATTGAGCCTGAAGGCGCGACAGCAATAGCCCTCCGCAGCCGGGGCACGCCCAGGGTGGCGAACCGTCTCCTGCGCCGTGTGCGGGACTACGCCCAGGTAAGGGCCAGCGGCACCATCACCTCGGAGGTCGCCAACGAGGCGCTCAAGAGACTCGACATAGACGCCCTCGGCCTAGATGAGATAGACCGCCGCATCCTCCACACCATCATAGACAAGTTCGAGGGTGGCCCCGTCGGCCTCGACACCATAGCCGCCGCCACCAGCGAGGAGTCCGACACGGTCATGGACGTGTACGAGCCTTATCTCCTTCAGCTAGGCTTCCTGGCCCGCACCCCGCGTGGTCGCATCGCCACCCGCAGAGCCTATGAGCACATGGGCGTCCCCTACCCCATCCGTCTAGACCTGCAAGAGGTCGAGCAACCGAAGATGTTCTGAGGTAAAACGTAAAACGTGATGCGTGAATGACTTTATCACGCATCACGTTTTACGTTTTACGAGTCCGCAACTTTCCGTACAGCCGGTTCGTTCTATAACTGGGCAGTGAGAGCGTGGCAGGGTTCTTGATGGTTACGATATGTGTCGTTGGAGGGTAACGTTATGACGATTAGAAGAGGTGCTTTTGGCGGTTATGTTGGCGGGCGCTCGGTGGTGGGCGCGGTGCTGTTGAGCGGGGCGGTCTTGCTGCCTGCGATAGCGGTGGCCGCGCAGCCGTTGCCCCCTGTGCCTTTTGAGAACCCGGCCTTCAAGAAGGTGTGGGAGCGCGCCGATTATCCGGTCGTTACCGGCAAGGCGCAGCGGTCATGGCTGTGGGGGCCTGGGCCTATCGCCGCCACGCGCGAGCCTCTGGCCGAAAGTCCCGAGGGCATGAGGCAGGTGCAGTATTACGACAAGGCCCGCATGGAGATCAACGACCCGAACGCCGACCCCAATTCGATGTGGTATGTCACCAACGGCCTGCTTGTGTACGAAATGATAAGCGGGCGGATGCAGATTGGCAACGACAAGTTCGAGCAGCGCGAACCGGCGTCCATCCCGGTGGCGGGCGGCCCCAGCATGCAAGCCCACATAGACACCACACCCACCTACGCCTCTCTCGGCAGGGTGGCGACGCTGGCCCCCGGCCAGAACCAGGCCCCGGACAGGACCGGCCAGCCCGTAGACCAGACCTACTTGCTGGATGGCACAATCGGCAAGCTGCCAACCGCCGCCAACCCGCCCAAGCTTCAGCACTATGAGAAGACAACCGGACACAACATACCCGATGTCTTCTGGTCCTTTATGAACCAGCGGGGCGTCGTCTACGAGGACGGCCAGTTCAAGGACGGCCTGGCGTTCAACTGGGTTTACGCTATGGGCTATCCCTTGACCGAGCCGTACTGGATGCAAATCAACATCAACGGCGCACCCACCAACATCATGGTGCAGGCGTTCCAGAGGCGACTGCTCACCTACAACCCAACCAATGCGCCGCCCTGGCGGGTGGAGATGGGCAATGTCGGCGTGCAATACTACCAGTGGCGCTACGGGCAGACGCCCCCGCCCCTCCCTGGACAAAACCCTTCGCGTGGCACGGTCACGACCCTCAACATCCGCCGGGTTGACCTGCCTGGCACGTTCGCCAACAGGCAATATTCGGTCATTCACACGCCACTATACACGACCGCGATCAACCAAGCGGAATGGAACGCCATCTGGCAGCGCCACACCGCCGAGCTCGACGCTTTCATACCCGCCCCCAAGGTCAACGTCGACACCGAGTTCGTGGTAGCAGTCTTCGCGGGCAACAAGCCTAACAGTTGCTACAGGCTCAACGTCCAGTCCGTAGTCCAGAAGCAAAACAACATTGTCGTGATGGTGGACCAGGTGGTAAGAACTGACCTCGCCTGCGCCCAGGTAATCGTCCAGCCCAACGATATGGTAGCGGTGTCCAAAGCCAACCTCTCCTCAGGCGCATATAACGTGACCTTCGTTGACGCCAACAACACCCAGCTATCTACCACCAACGTGACCCTACCCTAGCTGCAAGGCTCTGCAAATCAGCAAAAACACCAGAACCGGCTCCCGGCGGTTCTGGTGTTTTTGTGGCTATCCGGGGACGCTGCTTATCGCATGGCACGCCAGTGCCTGATCGTCTTGAGTATCCAATATAGGTTCCATCCCCCCAGCGCCATCCCCGCCAACGCCAACGGGAGGATATCGGGAACGGGCTTGATGCTCACCTTGCCTCCATCTACCTCGATCACCGCCACAGGCTTCACAGAAGACAGTACGCCCTCGATGCCACGCGCCTTCATTCTACCCCCGGCGCCACTTCTA
>JBBSGN010000650.1:0-2613 GCA_038254085.1 Chloroflexia bacterium
ACTTTATGATGGAAGAGCAGCAAGAGCAACAAGAGCAGCAAGGGGACAGCGCAGCCGGGAGATTTTTCGACGCGCACCAGCGCGAAACGATTGAAGCCGCCATGTCCAGGATCACACCTAGCGGCGACCAGCCCGGCGCACGTGAGGCGGGCACCATAGATTTCGTGGATCACTACCTCTCCGGCATCAACTATATCTACGCCAAGCCCGATGGGAGCGGCTTCGAGAAGCTGGAAGGTAAGAGCGCGCAGGCCTGGCAGCAGCGCGTTACCATCCTACAGCGCAAGTACGCCGAAGGTGTTGAGGAGCTTGACCGCAGGGCGCAGCGCCAATTCGGTACACAGTTCGCCAGGTTGAGCGAGGGGCAGCAGGACCGCATCCTGTCCGATATGGGGCGTCCTGAACGTGCGGTTGAGCAGAGCCTGGCCGGAGCACATGCCACCGCGGCCTGGGCACCCGCCGAGCCTGCCATGCAGCAAGTAAGCGCCGAGATAGAACTAGATTTCTTCCCCTTGCTGGCCTTGCACACCCGCCAAGGCTTCTACGCCGACCCTATATACGGAGGCAATAGAGGGCACGTCGGCTGGAAGTTGATCGGCTTCGATGGGCCTGCCTCACTCGCTGAGACACACGCTGGGCGACATACGACGCTGCCTTACTTTGCCCAGCAGCTGGACGATTCTGAGAAGGAGGACAAAGGTGGCGAATAAGAGTAAGCCGGAGCGAGCAGACGTTTGCATTATCGGAGCGGGTGCCTCCGGCGCGCTCGCTGCCAAGGTACTCGCCGAGAAGGGCATGCGAGTAGTGGGACTTGAGCGCGGCCCCTGGCGAAAAAAGGAGAGCTTCGGCGGCGATGAGTTGGCTAACGTGAACCGTTACAACCTCTGGCCCGACCCGTTGCTCAACCCGCGCACCTACAGGCAGTCCGAGGACGAGAAGCCGAAGGTCGAGCTTTTCTGTCCGGTGCCCCAAATGGTGGGTGGCGGGACTGTCCATTGGCAGGGCTGGCTGCCTCGCTTCACGCCTAACGATTTCCGGCTGAGGAGCATTGTGGGAGAGGTGCCGGGCACTACATTGGTGGATTGGCCCATCACCTACAACGAGCTTGAGCCTTATTACACAGAGGTCGAGTGGGCCTTTGGCGTGTCGGGGCAGGGTGGTGCCAATGCATTCGAGGGTCCTCGAAGCAAGGATTATCCGTGCCCGCCCATCCGGAGGACCCGTTACGCGAACAAGTTCGCCGAGGGGTGCCGCAACCTCGGTTACAACTCGTTCCCAACGCCTATGGCCGCCCTATCGCGACTGTACAACAACAGACCGGCGACCGTGCAGAGCGCGTTCGCACAGCAGCACGGCGACCCTACCGGCACGCGCTCCAGCGCTCTTTCCGTATGGGTGCCCGACGCTCTGAAGACGGGCAGATACGACCTGCGGCCCGACTGCTATGTACATGAAATCACCGTGGACGAGAACGGCAAGGCGAAAAGCGCTGTCTATCAGGACACGGACGGCGATTTCATTGAGCAAGAGGCAGACATTATCATTGTTGCCTGTGGGGCAGTCGAGTCGGCGCGCTTGCTGTTGCTCTCTCGCTCGGGTCGCTTCCCCAACGGCCTTGCAAACGGGAGCAACCTTGTCGGGCGTAACGCCACCTTTCACGAGTTCAGCGCTGCGATCGGCGTGTTCGATGAGCCGATCTACGCGTGGGCCGGTGGCGGCTACGTCGCTCAGAGCAGCTTCCAGTTCTACGAGCACAACGATAGCCGGGGCTTCGTTGGTGGCTGCCACATCGCGGCGGCAGGCGTCGGCATCCCCCTGCCCATCAACTGGAGCCTGCCCGACCGTCCTCTGTGGGGACAGCAGGCCAAGGAAATGGACCGCGATTTCTACAATCACAGCTTCGCCATCGGTATGGTAGTGCATGATATGCCGCAGCACGACAACCGCGTGGAGCTTGACGACGAAGTGAAGGATGCATGGGGTCTGCCGGTTGCTCGCATTACGCTGCATACTCACCCCAACGACCTGGCCATGGGGCGCTGGATAATTGACCACAACGCGGAGATACTTGAGGCTGCGAACGCAAAGAAAGTCTACCGAGTGTACATCGAGCGCGTCACGGGCAACTGCTCGCATCAGCACGGTACCACTCGCATGGGAGACGACCCCAACACGTCGGTGCTCAATAAGTGGTGCCAGGCGCACGAGGTCGATAACCTGTTTGTGGTGGACGGCGGACCCTTCCCGACCGCGACCGGAGCCAACCCGACGCTCACTATTATGGCCAACGCCTGGCGCGTTTGCGACTATATTGCTGACCATTACAATGCAGGGCGCAAGGGTTAGTAGAGAGGGCCAACTCGCAGCCAGCCAGGCAACACCTCAAGAGAAGGAGGGGACATATTGGCACGACCTGTAACTCTTTTCACCGGACAGTGGGCCGACCTGCCGTTGGAAGAGGTGGCAAAGAAAGCAGGGGCATGGGGCTTCGACGGCCTTGAGCTCGCTAGCTCCGGCGACCACTTCAACGCGCAACAAGCACTGTCGGAGCGCGGCTATACGCAGTCGCGCTGGGACATCCTTACGAAATACGGGCTGAAGTGCTTGTCGATC
>JBBSGN010000651.1:0-2612 GCA_038254085.1 Chloroflexia bacterium
CTCCTCCTGTTCGGAAGCGCTGAGGCTCGACATCATCTGGTGGAGCGCCCCAAACGACTCGCGCTCGAAGCGGACGCACTCGGCGGCTGAGGGCATGCGTAATGGGGCTGGGACCACGCGCGCCTCTGCGTCGCCGAAGCCCGCCTTCACATAGGCTTCCTCAATTACACCGGGCTTGCCCAGGCTGAAAGGGCCGGGCTGGCCGGGGAGCGGCGGGGGCAACTGGGCGCGCCTACGTATGATAGAGATCGGAATGGAGAAGAACCTGTTGTTCTCTGGGGTAGAGTAGACGATGGCGGCGACTTTACCGCCCGGCTTGAGCGCTCGTCTCATGCCTGCCAACGCCCTCTGCTGGTCGGGGAAGTAGATCAGCCCTACGCGGGAGATTACCGCGTCGAACGCCCCCTCTTTCACATCCAGGTTCTCCCCGTCCATGACTTGCGTCTCGACGTTAGTCAGCCCGGCCGCGTTCGCATCACGCTTGCAGAACTCCAGGATGTTGGAGGAGATGTCGGTCGCTAATACGTAGCCGGATGCTCCTACACGCCGGGCCGCCATCAGCGTCTGCTCCCCCGCCCCAGCCGCCACGTCCAGGACGCGGCTGCCAAGCCCAACCCCTGCCATGTCCAGCATGATGTCGGTGGCCTCCCCGAGCCACTGTGACAGCGTTGGTCCCCAGCGGTGCCATGCTTCGGCGGCAGATTGCCACTGCGCTGTTGTGGTCACTTTGTACTTGACCGGATCAAATGTTGAAGTTGCTGTTGTCATTGGTTTGCTCTCCTTCTATCTGTTATGGAACTGGACGTTGCAATTAGAGGGGCAGGGCCGCTCGACTGGGTTGCTCAAGCCGCCAGGCACTCAGGCAGTCGAGGAACACCGGCTCGGCCTCGGTCATGCTGGTGAGGCGGCGATACCAGGCATCTTGCTCCGGGTCGTCGGCAATCGCCTGCGAAGCGGCCTGGCTCTCGAAGCGGGCTATAGTCACGAACTGCTGCGGGTCCTTGATGCCCCTCAGCAGCTCTCCGGAAAGGTAGCCGCGCGCCGCTTTGAACCTGTTGCGCTGCCAATCTTCATGCAGCGCCACGATTCCATCTTCCTGGCCCGGTCTGGCCCGGAAGGTAAATACGGTCACGAACATAAGACACATCTCCTTTCCCAATTCGATTAGAATTCGTCCGCTGGGCAGTTGCCCAATATCGCATATTGTAGCGGCGTCTCAGCGGGGGCACATCGGGGGAACCACCTAAAATCCGCACGACATTCCCAGCACAAAAAAGCCGCCCGGTGGCGGCGAAGTAGGGGGAAACCCCTATGTAGAAAAGGGAGCGGAAGATCTACGCCAGCTTGTTATGGATAGCGAAGGCGGTAGCACTGGCCCGGTTGTCAGTTCGGGTCTTGCCGAAAATGGAGGTGAGGTGGTTTTCCACTGTGCGCTCGCTGAGGGAGAGTTCTTCGGCAATCTGGCGATTGCTCTTACCGGAGGCAACCAACCTCAGTACTTCAAGCTCGCGCGCCGTCAACCCACAAGGCCCTTTCTCGGTATGTTGGGCCGCGCGTCGAGATGGGGCCGCCGTCTCGCCTGGTATTTGCCGTAGCGCGGCAACCGAGAAGTGCTCGCGCAGTTGCACGTCGCTGATGGTGGCCGCGAGCGATTGTATGAGGCCGCGCCCGGCAGCAAACTCGCGCTCCGCCTCGTCCTGGCGCTTGAGGAGGATGTACAAGCATCCAAGGGATACGTGAACCTGCGACAGTAGGGGACGCGCTCCCCGCTCGAGCGCGCCGAGTTTGGCCTCTTGCAGCGCCGTCTCCGCTTCGGGCATGCGGCGCAAAGTTGTCAGGGCCTCGCCTTTCAACTTTAGTAGCGCGGGGATAGGCTGCGCCTGGGGCAACTCGCCGGGTGCGGACTCGATGAGCCGGTTGGCGATCTGCAAGGCATCCTGGGGTGCGCCCTGCACGAGCGCAAGTTCACCCCAGGCCAGGAGCATGCGCCTCTCCGGCAGGTCGCGCGGCCGTTGTTGGCCAGGCATGGCCGCCTTCAGTGTAGCCTCCGCGCTCGCCAGGTCATTGTTAAGCAGATGAGTCATGGCGAGAATAGCCGAATTGAGACCGGCCCACCATTGAGACCCGACCGAACGGGAGAGCGCGAGCGCTTGCTGGAGGTGCTCGATTGCCAGACCAGGCTCATACATGACAAGGTAGATTTGGCCCAATGTGCTGTGAGCCGCCGCTATCCATTGCTGGTGCCCGATCTCGTTGGCAATTCGCAGCGCCTCATAGCCGTGCATGTAGCCTGTGCCCAGATCGCCGAAGCCAACGCGCACCGAGGCGGTGGCAAATTCCGCATAAGATCGTGCGGCGGGCCATCCAATCTGGAGGGCCAATCGTAGGGCCTCTTCCGAGTCGCGCGCGCAATCTTCCCATGTTCGGAGGGAGCTTACCGACGCTTCGAGCAGAATGGGCGACGAGTATGCGAGGCGTGACGTAAGGCTGGAGATGAGGTTCCTGGTGTCACCCAGTTCTCGGAACGCCGCAATGCCCTCTCCATAGTACCTGATACCATTTACTATGTCCCCATAGATGCTGCTTGCCATGCCCATGAGGTCGAGGGTTTC
>JBBSGN010000652.1:0-2611 GCA_038254085.1 Chloroflexia bacterium
TCGTCGTTCGTCGTTCGTCGTTCGTATCGGTTATTCCTGCCCTATCAACTCAAAGAGGTCGGGGCCGTATTTTTGGGCCTGGTTAGTGCCCACGCCCTTTATCGCCATTAGCTCGCCCTCCGTCTGTGGGCGGGCGCGGGCGATGGCCCATAGGGTTTTGTCGTGGAAGATTATGTAGGGCGGCAGGTTCTGGCGGTTGGCGGTTACTCTGCGCCAGGCGCGCAGGCGCTCGAAGAGGTCGGCTTCTTCGGGTGTGGGCGGGCGTTCTTCTTCGGGGGCTGTCACTGCCCCTCTGGAGCGAGACGGCCCGCCTCTTGGGGCGCGGTCTCGTTCTTCTTTGGCTTCCTTGGCTTTCTCGCGCAGACCCTTCTTGGGCAACCGCTTCGATTTGAGGGTGACGGCGCTGCGCGGCACATCTTCGCGGCCTTCATTGGTAACGGCGAGGAGCCGGAAGCCGTCCTGTTCGTAGAAGTCGAGGTAGCCCGTGTCCGCAAGCTCGGTGATAGCCTTGTCTATGCTGGACGGGCTGGCCCCGGCGAGCGCGCCGAAGTGTAGCACCCGGTCGGCCTTGAGGTTGCTGGCCGCCGAGCCGACCAGCGCCTTGACCAGACTCGGCTTGCCCACGCTGAACGGGAATGAGGCAAGACATTCGATTATCACCTGGCCGGGGTTCTCGGGCAGATCGGGCACATCCGCAGCGACGGGCACGGGGCGGTCGAGGGGCGGTGAGCAGTAGTCACAACTGGCGACGCATTCGTCTATCTCTTCGCCGAGGTGGGCGGCCAGCATTTGGTGGCGGCACCTGTTTTCGGTGGCATAGTCTATCATCTGGGCGATCTGGCGCTGCTGGGCCTGGTCCTGCTGCTCCAACAGTCGGTTTATCACCTCGGCCACGTCGCTGGGCGGGCGCAGGCGCTCGATCACCGCGTCTCGCTTATCTCCCCGGTAGCTGATCCAGCCGCGCTCCATCCAGCCGAGCATGGCCCGTTCAAGCTCGACGGGCGACGCGCCCAGCATCGAAGATAGATAGGCCATATCGCGCTTGATGCTCTGGTCCGTTTCCAGACCTGCCGCCTCGCGGAAGCGGGCGAAGTTGGGGTCGGTTGCTTGCTCGCCTCGCTCGGTGAGGGCCAGCGTCGCGGTGCGCGGTGCGTCGGGGTGGCGCACAAAGAGGCGCACCCGCTCCAGCAGACTGACCGCTACGCGTACCCCGGTGCCGTCTACCTCTTTGCCTGCGGCCTCGCTGACTGGTCTTACCAATTCGTCCAGGTTGACAATGCGCGTTTGGCCTGCGGGCACTTGCTTCGCCAATTCGCGGTAGACGGCGCGTAGCTCTTCTACTTTTATCTGCTCCTGCCGCTTCCAACGAACGAGATTGCGCTGGTCGCCCGCTGAGATAAACAGTACGCACCTGGCGGGGCGGCCATCGCGTCCGGCCCGACCCGATTCTTGCACGTACCCTTCCAGGGTGTCGGGCGGGCTGAAGTGGACGATGAGGCGCACATTGGCCTTGTCAATGCCCATGCCGAAAGCGATAGTGGCGACGATCACGCGCACACGATCTAGCATGAACATCTCCTGCGTGCGGGCGCGGTCTTCGGGGTCCATGCCCGCATGGTAATGGGCGGCCTGCACGCCTGAGCGACGCAGCATAGCGGCCAGTTGCTCGCACGTTTCGCGGCTGCGGGCGTACACCACGCCTGGCCCCTTCTCGGCCTTGCAGATTTCGAGCAGTCGCCGCCACTTCTGCTCCTTGTCGGCCAGCTCCTCGACCTCGTAATAGAGGTTGGGCCGGAAGACGCTGGCGACCACCGGCTTGAGGTCGCGCCCTAGCTGGGCGGCTATCTCGGCGCGTATTTGGGGCGTAGCGGTGGCGGTGAGGGCCAGCACGGTGGGGTGGCCGAGCAGGGGCAGGCACTTACCGATGAACAGATAGTCGGGGCGGAAGTCGTGCCCCCACATCGAGACGCAGTGCGCTTCGTCCACCACCAGCAGCGAGATTTGCGCCCGCCGCAACGCCTCTACGAACGGCTGCTGGCGCAATCGCTCTGGGGCGCAGTAGACCAGTTTGTACTTGCCGCGTATTATCTCGCCCACGCGCTGCGTTACCGAGTCCATGTCCAGGGTCGAGTTTATGAAGGTGGTGCGGTTATAAACATCGGCCGGCAGGGAGTCGTATTGGTCCTTCATCAGCGCGATGAGGGGCGATATGACCAGCGTGGTGCCGGGCAACAGCATGGCCGGCAATTGATAGCAAAGCGACTTGCCCGCGCCTGTGGGCATCACGGCCACCGTGTCTATGCCCCGCATGACCTGCGCGATCACGTCCTCCTGTCTACCCAGAAAGGCCCTGTGCCCGAAGAGACGGTGGAGCTCGTCCACCAGGCCGAGTTGGCTTCGTTCCTCTGTGTATTGGTTGATCACAGTTGACATAAGGGTAACCGCAACGGCTAGTTGCTGCTAATAAAGTTTACCATATTTGGCTCATGGACGATGGACAGTTACAGAGGATGTAAGGCCAAGCCTAGAGGCGTAAACGGGCATTTGGCGGTCTAAGGACAGAGGGAGTGTTTTATCACTCCCTCTGTGCGTAGACCGCATTCCGCATCCA
>JBBSGN010000653.1:0-2609 GCA_038254085.1 Chloroflexia bacterium
GACCGGCAGGGGGGCTACCGGCATCGCCTGTCCGTCTGGCAGGTGGAGATCAGCCGCACCCAGGTCTTCGCCGATCCCGTCCGGGGCCGGGAGTTCTTTGAGGAGGTCATCCGAGAGAACCTCGATCTTGGTCGCCCCGATCGCATCCAGTTGGTCTTTGAGCGGCGGATTCGGAAAGATACACCAGGACTCATGCGAACTCGGGTCATCCAGGAGGGTGTAGCTCCAAGCCTGCACGTCGAGTACAAGAGCTGTCGTATCAAGCAGTATTTCAAGGGGGGTCGTGCCCTCCGCACCGAGACCACCATCAACAATCCCACGGACCTGAGAGTCGGCAAGGACATCTCCAATCTGCCCTACCTGCAAGAGATCGGGCGAGAGGTCAATCGACGTCTGCTGGACGTCCAACGAGTCAGCCAGGATTGTACGCTGTCGAAGGAGAGCGTGGACCGGGTGGTGCAGCCTACCATCACACCTGATGGTCAACGGGCGCCAGGGTTGAAGTTCGGCGATGTCCGAGTGATGGCCCTGCTGGCTGCCCTCACCTTGTTCCTGCACCTGACCAACGGCCTCACGCACACCAGCCTCCGTCAGCATGTGGCTGCCTATCTTGGAGTAGACCTCTCCGCTTACAGTTCCGGGCAGATGACCTACGATCTGCGACGACTGCGGCTCAAGGGGATAGTGTGGCGGGTACCCAAGACCCACCGTTACCTGGTGACCCCCTACGGCTACAAGGTGGCCCTCTTCTTCACCAAGCTAAACTCCCGAGTATTTCGCACCACCTTTGCGTCCCTCGATCCGTCTGAACCGATCCCTCGGCCTCTCGCCGAGGCTCTCGCCGAGGCTCTCGCGGAGGTTGAGCGGCAGATTGACGCCATCGTTGATCACGCCAAACTTGCTCCCGCCGCCTGAAACTTGACTCATTTGTTCAGATTCACCTGTATGAAGACATCTAGTCGCAATATGGCAAGAGAGGTCACTGGCATTGCCGAACAGAGTAGTGCCGCACGCGCAGCCGCTTACCACAACGGCACCCTCCACATAGAGGACATCCCCGTCACCCAACTGACTGCCCGCTTCGGCACCCCCTTGTACGTCTACAGCGCCCGGGTCTTGCGCGACCAGTACATAGCACTACAAACCGCCCTCAACGGTCTTGCCCCCAGACTGCTTATCTGCTACGCGCTGAAGGCCAACGCCAACCCTACGTTGGGGAAGATGCTGGCCGGTATGGGCGCGGGAGCGGACGCGGTGTCGGGAGGCGAATTATATATGGCCCGGCGCATGGGCTTCCCCGGCGAACGTATCGTCTTTGCGGGCGTGGGCAAGACCCGCCGAGAGATGGCCGAAGGGTTGGCGGCGGGCGTGCGCAGCTTCCACATCGAGTCGGCGGGCGAGTTGGAGGCGTTGGCCTCTGTCGCCGCTGAAGCGGGCAAGGTAGCGCGGGTGGCCGTGCGCGTCAACCCCGATGTGGACGCGGAAACCCACCCCTATATCACCACAGGCACGCGCGCCAACAAGTTCGGTGTAGAGCCTGGGGAAGCGATTGCCCTGGTGCTACGGGCGGCCAGTTTGCCGTCTCTTGAGCCGGGGGGCCTGCACGCGCACGTAGGGTCCCAGATGCTCCGCGTCGCGCCGGTCATTGAGGCCACAAAGTGCCTATTATCATTGTGGGACCAACTAGCCACCGAGGGCATATACTTAAGCGAGCTTGACATCGGCGGGGGGCTGGGCATACAGTATCGCCCAGAAGATAGACCGGAAGGACCGCAGGCGCTGGCCGACGGACTGCGGCCACTGCTGGCCGGGCGCGACCTCGAATTGGTGGTCGAGCCGGGGCGTTTTCTGGTCGGCCCCGCCGGGGTGCTTCTCACGAGCGTGCTTTACGTCAAGGGCAACCTGGCTATTGTAGACGCGGGCATGAACGACCTGTTGCGCCCGGCGCTATACGGGGCCTGGCACCCTGTGTGGCCGGTTGATGAACGGCAAATTGGTACAGGCGACCCGGTAGACATCGTAGGCCCCATTTGCGAGTCGTCCGATGTGCTTGCGAAGGACCGCCGACTTGGAACTGTGCAACCCGACGACATACTTACCATCGGTCAGGCGGGCGCTTACGGCTACTCGATGGCCTCCCAGTACAACGGTCGTCCACGCCCCGCCGAGGTGCTGGTCACGGGTGGTGAAGCCGCTCTCATACGCCGCCGAGAGAGTTATGACGACTTATGGGACGAGGGACGAGGGACGACCGACGACCGATGAAGGCAAAGGGCGATAGCTGATAGCTCACGGAGGGCAACAAAATGAATAACCGAGCCGGCAAGGTGCTATACATCGTGCGAACCTGGATGCCAGAGGACCAACGGGAAGAGTGGCTGCGATGGCAAACAGAAGTTCACGTGCCCGAAGTGGTGTCGCAGCCGCAAATCCGCAGTGCGCGCATATGCCGAGTCGTGGAAGACAACACGCCCGCAGAGTGGCCCGCCCTATACGTCACAGTCTACGAGCTTGACTCGTTGGAAGATTGGGAGAGCTACAACACCGGGACAGAGGCGGTCCGGCTCCGCAAAGAAGCCGCCGAACTGTATGGTGAAACCGGCAAAATC
>JBBSGN010000654.1:0-2608 GCA_038254085.1 Chloroflexia bacterium
ACGAAAAGGCCAGGGAGCCTAGCGTCCTGCCCGCCCGCATACCGAACATGCTGCTCAATGGCGCTGCCGGTATCGCGGTTGGCATGGCGACCAACATCCCACCCCACAACCTCACGGAGCTTGCCGATGCGGTCGCCTATCTGATTGACAACCCGGACGCTACGGTAGAGGAATTGATGAAGTTCGTGCCCGGCCCCGACTTTCCGACCGGCGGCATCATCGTGGGCAACGAGGGCATCCAGGCCGCCTACGCCACCGGCAAAGGCCGCGTGGTTATGCGGGCTAAGGCCTACGTCGAGGAGAGCAAGGCGGGGCGATACAGCATCATCGTCACAGAACTGCCCTTCCAGGTGAACAAGGCCACCCTGCACGAGAAGATAGCCGAGCTAATCCACGACGACCGCCTGCCGGGGGCTAATCTGGTGCGCGACGAGTCGGACCGCAACGGCATGAGGCTGGTAGTTGAACTGAAGCGCGACGCCCAGCCGAAGAAGGTGATGAACCTCCTGTTCAAGTACACGGCCATGCAGTCTACCTTCGGAGTGAATATGCTGGCGTTGGTGAACGGCAACGAGCCGCGCGTACTGACCCTCAAAAAGACCTTGCAGCACCATATCGAGTGGCGGCACGAGGTTATAACCAGGCGCACGCAGTTCGAGCTACGCAAGGCGATGGAGCGCGCCCACATACTCGAAGGGCTAAAGATAGCCCTCGACAATCTGGACACGGTAATCGCCACGATCCGCCAGAGCCGCACCTCGGACAGCGCCAAGGGCAACCTGCGTGAGAGGTTCAAACTCTCGGACGCCCAGGCCCAGGCCATACTCGATATGAGGCTAGCCCGCCTGGCCGCGCTCGAGCGCAAGAAGATTGAGGACGAGTACATCTCGGTCATCAAAGAGATTGGCTACTATGAAGACCTGTTGGCCCACCCGCAGAAAATCTACAGCCTCATCAAGGCCGACCTGAAAGAGCTCAAAGAGAAGTACGGCGACGAGCGGCGCACCCGCATCATGGAGAGCACCAACACCGAGTTCAGCGAGGAAGACCTCATCCCTGATCTGCAAGTGCTGGTGACGATCACCGACCGGGGCTACATCAAGCGCCTGCCGCACGACACTTACAAGCGTCAGAACCGGGGCGGTCGTGGCATTATCGGCATGGTCACGCGAGACATGGACGCGGTGCAGCACATGATCACCTGCAACACGCTCGACAGCCTGCTCTTCCTAACCAACAAGGGCAAGGTGTACCAGATGAAGGCGCACGAAGTGCCCGATGCCGCACGGCAGGCCAAGGGCCTTCCGCTGGTCAACCTGGTGTCGCTCGAGCCGCAGGAGATGGTGACGGGACTGATAGCAGTGCGTGACTTCAAGAACGACGGCGCGTACCTGATACTGGCGACCCGCGAGGGCAAGATCAAGAAGACGCCTCTCAGCGACTACAGCGCGGTGCGCTCCACCGGCATCATCGCCCTCAACCTGGAGCCGGGCGACGAGCTTGCCGCCGCCCGGCTATCCCATGGCAACGGCGACGTGATCGTGGCTACCGAGAAGGGGCAGGCGATACGCTTCGCCGAGAGCCAGGTGCGCTCGATGGGCCGGGCCACCGCGGGCGTAGGCGCTATCAGGCTGGCAAAGGGCGACCGGGTGATAGGGATGGACGTGGTCCGCCCCGACTCTAAGGCTTCGCTGCTCATCGTGGCGGCCAAGGGGATAGGCAAGCGCACTAATATTCGCGAGTTCCCACGCCAGGGCCGGGCGGGTGGGGGCGTGCGTGCCCTCACCGTCATACCGAAGGGCGGTCCGGTGCGGGTGGCCCGCGTGGTCAACCCCGATGACGACCTGGTAGTGATCTCGACCAACGGCCAGGTGATCCGCATGTTCGCCGACGATATTCCGCACAAAGGCCGTCCCGCCCAGGGTGTAGCGGTGATGAACATGCGCGAGGGGGACGAAGTGGCCTCTATCGCCCGCATACCGCGCACTGACAGGAGTGGCAAGATGATCGGCGACGACGAACTGGAAGTGTTGGCCGAAGACGGGCTTGAAGAAGTGCCTGGTAAGGGCAATAATAACGGGAACGGGAACGGGAAGGCAAAGGGCGACGGTGCGAGCGTGTCGAAAGCCGCGATTATAACGAAGCTACCCAAGCTAACCGTGCCCTCTGCGCCAAAGAGCACTCCCGCAACACCGACAGCCCCGAAGGCGGCCCGGCCCAAAACCAAAGAGACGCGACTTGCAAAAGCAGCCGAGCCTGCCTCGAAGCCGGTGAAGGCCGCCAAGCCGATACCCATCCCGCCGCCTGCAACCACAACAAAGACCAAACCGCCTGCTCAGGCAAAGACAGAGACGGTAGCGCCAAAGACGCAGGCCAAAGCGCAGGATAAGGTTAAGACCAGCCAAGTTACGAAGCCCACCAAGCCCACCAAGAAATAAACGTATGTCGGTCGCTCAAAGCAGCAACGCTGGTAACAAGCATAAATAACAAAACAGACAGCTTCCTGCTGAAGCTGTCTGTTTTGTTACAAGGATGACCCATTCAAAGGAATAAAAAAGAACCCCTGCAAAGGGGTTCTTTTTGCTTCTATACAGAATGGATCAAGTAC
>JBBSGN010000655.1:0-2605 GCA_038254085.1 Chloroflexia bacterium
GATGCTCGACGTGATGAACGGCCCGGCCTACCCCATCGGCAGCAATGCGCTTATACTTATACTGGTGGTGCTGCTGTCCAGCTTGGGGCAAGCCAACCCGTTCCACAACCGCCTGGTAGTGCCGCTCGCCACCGTGTTCGGCGCGACTATCTTCTACCACGTCATGACCATGCTGCTCTCTATTGCCCTGGGCCACTCCCCGTCGGCCTTCGTGGATAACATAGTGCGGGTTGCTCTGCCCAGCGCGATCCTCAATACTATACTCATGCCCGTTGTCTATAGTTCGGTCCTGTGGTTGAGCGAAAAGGTGGGCAGGAGGGTGCGCGTAGAATGGTAGTAACGCCGATGAAGCGCTCTTACATGACGCTGTACGTGTCGCTGATAGTCATGTTCATTATACTGGCGGGCGGGCTTTACCACACCCAGATCATGGACGGCCAGGCTTACCAGGCCCAGGCCAAAGACAACCGCGAGCGCATTATCACCAAGAAGGCCACTCGTGGCATAATCTACGACCGCATCGGCCTGCGCCTGGTCGCCAACAACCCGTCCTACTCGGTGGCTGTCACCCCGGCAAACGTCCCCGACATCGGGTGCGCTACCCAGGAATTGGAAGGCTCTCGTGTTTTCAACGAGCTTGCGGCCATACTTCACACCAACGACGTAATCGCCGTCAAGCCTGTGGACCTGCCGTTGGACAAGGTGGGTGAGGTAGCCAACCGCCTCTCCGTGCTGTTGCAGACCCCCGCCGACAACCTGCGCGGGCCGCTCGGTGACGTGATGAAGAACAACCCCCAGAGCAAGTTTCTCTTCCCCATCAGGAGCGATGTGAGCCAGGACGTGGGCAAGGCTGTGCGCGCCCAGCTAAAGAACCTGCCCGGCGTGAAAATCTACAACGAGCTTGAGTTTAACTTCATCACCCGCTTCGGCGATTGCCTCAAGCCCGTGACCGTCAAGCGCGGCGTTGATTATACCACTATGCTGTCGGTCGAGATGGACGAGGCTAAATTGCCGGGCGTGATCGTGGTGCCTGAGCCGGTGCGCCAGTACAGCGACGGCCCTCTATTCTCCCACCTGCTCGGTTATGTCGGCCCTATATCACGCGACGACTACGAGAAGGCCAAAGACGCCTATGAGCCTGATGACAAGGTAGGGCAAACCGGCATCGAGGCCAGTCTCGATGGGCAATTGCGCGGCACGAAGGGCGCTGCCCACGTGATGGTCAACTCCAAAGAGCATATCGTCACCGAGATCGCCTCGCAGCAACCTATCACCGGCAACAACGTCACTCTCACGATTGATTCCAACCTGCAACGCGCGGTTACATCGGCCCTCCAGGACGGCATCAATAAGGCCAACGTGAAGTCGGGCGTGGCTATTGTAATGAACGTCAACAACGGACAGGTGCTGTCTATGGTGTCGCTGCCGTCCTACGACAACAACCTCTTTTCCTCCGGCATCTCTCAGAGCGCCTTCGACTGGCTCAACACCGACCCCACGTTGCCGATGTTCAACCGCGCGGTGGGCGGCGCTTACCCGCCCGGCTCGACCTACAAGATGATTACGGCGTCGGCTGCCCTCCAAGAGCACGTGGTCACGCCCGATACGACCGAGTATTGTCCGGGCTATATCACTGTGCCCTATACCTGGAACGAGAAGCAACGCACGACCTTCCGAGACTGGCGGCAAGCAGGGCAGGGCAACATCAACATCGTCCAGGCGCTCACCGTCTCGAGCGATGTATTTTTCTACCTCATGGCAGGCCCCCATCAGGAGGACCGCCGCCTACACCTCGATGATGGCACCGACGAAATCACCTACACCCGCTACTACACCCCAGGCGCTCCCAAGCCAACCGAGTTCAACGGTCTTGGCATTGCCAAGCTACATGATTATGCTGCGGCCTTCGGGCTGGGCAAGAAGACCGGCATTGAGTTGCCCGCCGAAGTACCTGGCCTCAATCCCGATCCAGCCTGGAAGATAAAGACCTATTCCGACAACCCCTGGTCGCTGGGCGATACTCTCGTGACGGCGATAGGCCAGGGCTACAACCTGCTCACGCCTTTGCAGTTGGTGAACATCACGTCGGCTGTGGCAAACGGCGGCACGGTCTATAAGCCCCAACTGGTGCTGAAAGTGACCGACTCGACAGGCAAAACGGTGCAGAACTACCAACCGAAGGCGCTGGGCCAGGTGCCGGTGTTGCCTGAGAACCTGGCTATCGTACGCCAGGGGATGCGCAACGTAGTGGCCGACAAGGTTAAGGGCACGGCGGGCAACCATATCACGATTTCCAGCATTCAGATCGCGGGCAAGACCGGCACCGCCGAGTTCGGCGAGCCGATACGCCAGAAGGACGGCAGGGACGTGCGAGCGGCGCACGCCTGGTTCACCGCCTTCGCCCCATACGACAAGCCCGAAATCGCGGTCGTGGTCCTGCTGGAAGGCGGTCAGGAAAGCCTGGAAGGGTCCACATACGCGGTGCCGGTTACGGACGCGATACTGAAGGCGTATTTTCATGTGAACAAGTGACAATAGACGGCGGACGAACGGCAACACACAAACCAACCCAACAAAAAGCTTAAACCGGACTAGGGATTCGGGA
>JBBSGN010000656.1:0-2601 GCA_038254085.1 Chloroflexia bacterium
GGATCAGTGCTTTCAACTCGGCGCGCTGCTCGCCGCTCAGTTGGATTGGTTGGGCTGTTCTCATGCCCCAACTATACCATAGCTCTTGATGTTTTGTTGGAAAGGTACTAGTGAGGTGCTTATGGAAAAGGCGCAGAAGGCCACCGGTAGCAGTTACGAACGTGGCGTTGCAGAGGTTTTCGGTTACGTAGCGCATTCAAGCTCACCGGAGGCTGTCGAGGCAGTCGGGGAGTATAGATGCCCCTTTCTAGGATCGCGGTGCGTCAAACCGAGCCAGCACCGTGGCTATGATCCAAATATCCCATTCGGGGCATGTAGTGTGTGGCACCGAGGCAAGGGTATACTGGAACGACAGCCATATGTGATTTGCCCGATCCGTTTCGTGCAAGACCGGCAGATTTTCCTTGATGCCAGCAAACTCTTGGAGTCGCACGAGAACACCGAAATTGTGGTTGTGCCGGAAGTCGGCCTCGCCATTGGCCGCATTGATTACATCATCGCCCGGTACGGCGCTCGCGCACGAACAGTCACCGACTTTCTCGTGCTTGAGGTCATGGCCTGTAGCACCACTTCAACCGGGGACATTTTGAGGTCCTTCCACAATGTATTGCAGGGACGAACAACCGAAAAACGTCTAAAATATGGCATCAATTACAGGCAGGTTCTCAGCAGGATGATGGTCCAGGTGCTTGCTAAGGCATATGCATGTGAGAAGTGGGGGGTCCCGATGGTTTGGGCCATTCAGGACGTGCTGTTCACTTATATGCGAACCACCACAAGAGTTGACTTGGAGAGGATATCCGTCTCGACAATAGATAGCTCATCCACTCAGATGCCTATTCTTTTCTTTGTGTATGGCATGGGACGGGATGAAAGTAGACAGCGATTCCAGCTTGGTCTGAGAGAGATCTACGGCGGAACGAAAGAGAGCTTCGCCAGGATTTTGGAACCTCAGGGCCTCCTTGAAAGCAGCGCTATGGTCGAGCTAATTCAGGAGAAGATTCAAACGAAACGGGCAGCCTTTACACTGGATGTGCCCCTCGCCGATGCCCTCGCAAAGGTTGCCCCCGAAATAGTGGAGGAGGCATCTAGTTTCGATGAATAGCCGTGTCTGTTATTGTTTACGTAGTATGACCTCTGCCTCACGAAGCTCATGAGCGTGCGAGGAACTTCTTCTGCATCGTAAAACGTTGATCTCCTCAAACTTGTACCCGGCCCGCTCTCCCAATTCCGCTAGAATTTCAGGCAATGGTATCTTTACGCCGCTATGTACGGATTCACCAACAATCAATACGAATGGCGCATTGCGTTTCAGCAAGGGCTGAACTCCTTCAAGCACCCTGAGCATCCCCCCGAAGTACTGTGTCGTCATAAAGGCGTAGTCCCAACCCCAATTCTTGTCTTTGTGCATCTCTCTTAAGCTGACTGCTATATCTTGTATGGATTCGACTTCTTGTACCCTCTCCGAGTCTTTCACATCCTTGTACATCGCTTTTGCGTCGCATATAACCATCGCCTTTCTCAGATCGCGCAACTCCGACATATTCTGCACAAACCGCAAAAAGAAGAGTTCCATTCTTGTCTGCATAGTGTAGTCGAGGTTGTTGAGATAAGGCGGCGAGGTGATAGCTAAAGAGGCGGCCAAGCCGTCGCCACTCAGCCTGCTTACAGTGCTAGCTGCCCTAGAATCAGCGTGGTATATTTGACCTCTTCCGTAGCCGCTGTGCGAGCGCAGGTAGCCGAGATCCGTATCCATTTTCAGAAGTCTTTCAGCGAAAAGAGCATATACAGGCGCGTCTTTGCGCTCGGTGTTCGAGCCGAAGGCATGGGCAGTCAGCTTCATATTTGACGCTGGGCGCAGAATAGAGGCCAGAGCGAGTAAGAAGTGTGGCTGTATGCGTTCGGGCACCATTGCGTGAATTAAATAGTCTAGCAGCAGCACTTTCTGTACCACTACCTTGCTCATCCACTTGTAAAGCCTGGGCATATCTGGCTCTTGTAGTCCCGCCAGGATGGACTCGGATCGCCTTATCACCGCTTTGGGTATCACTTCAGTAAAGAGGTCTTGGGTGGGCGAGATGCTTTCGAGTAACGGCTGGGCTTCCTGTAAAACCTGCTTGAGGCTGGTAGCAAAGTTGGCGAGGTCAACGTTCCAGTCTAACTTTACGCGAGAGGCAAAGCATAAGAAGGGATTTATCTCCAAGCCTATGCCATTCACACCCTTTAGCACAGCAGTGATGACCGTAGTACCCGTGCCTGAAAATGGGTCGAGCACAATGTCGTTGCTGCCGATGTCGAATTTCTCAATTGCTCCTGCAATCAAAGGCTCTGAGTAGGACTCCGGCATCAGATACCAGTCATGTACCGGGAGGCCCCGGTTTAAACTGGCGGTCACACTGAGAGGCATCGGAGGCTGCCGCATGCTGATAATTTCGGATGGAGTAAGCATTTAACAATTACCTGGATATATAGATTAAAGTCATTATACGATTATTCCTGTTCGAGCATTGCACTTTTACACTACAGATTGCTTGCTCGTTATCAGGAAAAATATTAATCCAGTCGAGCGCATTGTCCAGCTAACAGCTTTGGGCTGACACA
>JBBSGN010000657.1:0-2594 GCA_038254085.1 Chloroflexia bacterium
AACTGTTCGTCGGTGAGGGGGCGGCGGGCAAAGCCGACCACCGAGAAGCCCGCAGGCAGTCGCCGCTCCACCGTGAGGTTGTAGAGTGCAGGCAGCAGTTTGCGATGAGCCAGGTCGCCCGTAATGCCGAACAGCACAAACGCGCAAGGCTCCGGCGTGCGCTACAACCGCATCCCTTCGCGCAACGGGTTTTCAATAACAGGTGTTGTGAGGAGCGTTGTGACCATAGCGTGAAACGTAAAACGTAAGGAGCAGTACGCGCTCGGTGGGGGCAACCAGGTTGTCGGAGAAAGCTAGCTGCCCCACCGAGCGCGTACTGCGGCTTCAATTATAGCATGGAGTGTGCCTTCCAGGGTTATGGCGTTTAGACCCTTACTTGCCTTGACCGTCCGGGTGGGTCTTGTAAATGTCCTGGGCGGTGCCCTGGATGTCCTTGATAACCGCGCCGGTGTCCTTTTTGCTCTCGGCGGCAGCTTCGGCGGCTTCATGGCTTGCCATGACCGCTTCGGAGGCCTGCGCTGTGGTGGGTGTCGTTGTGCCCGCAGGCACGTTTGGCACGTTTGGCGCTATGGTCTTCAGGGCTTCGGCGGCCTGTTGCGACTCGATAGCCTCACGCACGCGGATGGCGTGCCCGCCAAACTGGTTGCGAAGGGCCGCAATCACCTGGGCGCTGTACGACTCTTCCTGGCGCGAGTAGAAGCGGGCCATGAGCGACAGGGTGATAACGGGGGCCGGGATCGAGTAGGCTATGGCTTCCAGCACCGTCCAGCGCCCCTCGCCGGAGTCCTCCACGTAGCCGCGCACCTCTTCAAGCCCGTTGCCGTCCTCTCGGAAGGCGCGCTCGGCCAGTTCGAGGAGCCAGGAGCGCACCACGCTGCCGTTCTCCCATACCTGGCACAAGCGCACGAAGTCCAGGCTGTACTGGCTGTTCTTCATTATCTCGAAGCCTTCGCCGTAGGACTGGAGCATGCCGTACTCGATGCCGTTATGCACCATCTTGGTGAAGTGGCCCGCCCCGCTCGGCCCGAAGTAGTCGTAGCCGTTCTCGTTGGGCGCGAGGGTGGCGAAGATGGGGCGCATATGCTCGAAAATATCCTTCTCCCCGCCGATCATCATACAGTAGCCGTTCTCGAGGCCCCAGACGCCGCCCGACGTGCCCACGTCAAGAAAGTGCATCCCATGTTCCTCAAGTATCTTGGAGCGGGCTATGGAGTCGCGGAAGTTAGAGTTGCCGCCGTCTATGATGATGTCGCCCTCGCCGAGCAGAGGGAGAAGGGTCTGTATCTGCTGGGTGGTGGGGTCGCCCGCGGGCACCATGGTCCAGACCGCTTTGGGCTTCTCCTTCAGGTTGGCGACAAGCTCCTCTAGTGAGAAAGTAGGCACAGCCCCTTGCGCTGCCGCCTCGCGCGTTTTTTCGGGCGAGCGATTATAGGCCACGATGCGGTGTCCACCCAGCAGCAACCGCTCGACCATGTTCGCGCCCATGCGCCCCAGTCCGATAAAGCCTAGTTCCATAACCGTCTCCTATTATGGGTCAGCCCCGGTAGCTACCGGAGCTTGTACACTTGACTCCTGTGCCGCGCTGCGACAATGTCAAGTGCCAACCTGTCGTCAAACACCTGGTATATAGCTCGGTAATCGCCCACTCGGATGCGCCACAGGTTCTCCGATCCTTCGAGCTTGCGGCAACCCGATGGTCGGGGGCCTTTAGCAAGAGCTTCTATTTTCGGAAATATACGGCTGACCACAGTGGCGCTAAGACTCTCCAGTTCTTTGCGAGCCGACTGAGCAAAAGTAATCGTGTATTCAGCCATAAAGCTTGCCCAAACTCTTTAGTCTGTTCCGCACCTCCTCCAACGACTCGCGCGGCTCGTCGGCTCGCATTCGTGCAATAAGGGTATCGTAAATGTCTTCCCATAACTCGCCATGTTGCCGCAGGTCTATAAGGACGCCTGTCTTATCACCTGCGGCATTGGTAACGAATCCAATGCCTTCCAATTGTGCTGCTTGTGGCTCTTTCATGTTGTCCCTTTCGCTATCCAACCCGGTGGCAGATCATATCCCTATGCTGTCTTTGCCTACACTATCCCCAATATCACGCAAACAATTCAGCCACTTTGCACGAGAAACCGGGCAGCACGTCTGGATACTCGATCATGTCATCTTCGCTGTAGGTACGTGCCAGGTCATCAGCAGTATGGACGACAACTTCCTTCGTGCGCGGATAGACGACCCATACCAGTGGCGTGTCCGCTGCAAGGAAATCCCGCACTTTCTCTCGAACTTCGTTCGCCGTCTCGCTTGGCGAAACTATCTCTACCGCTAAATCCGGCGGGATAGGCCAAAAAGCATCAGGCACGCCGCCAGGCGGAATCCGATCAGCGCGCACATAGGAAACGTCCGGCCCGCGCAACTGTGTCGGGGTCATGGCTCAAGACGTATCCGGCTCTAGCGCCGGCATAGCCACTTGCGCCCTGCTTTACCCAGAGGCCCAGAAGCGCCACTAACGCGCCCGCGATCTCGCTGTGTCTCCCGCCTGGCGGCATAGTCTCAATCACCTCCCCGCGCACAAGCTCTTGCCACTTGCTCTTTGT
>JBBSGN010000658.1:0-2593 GCA_038254085.1 Chloroflexia bacterium
GCCTTACGCGCTGCTTCCTCACGCGCTTCCGGGTGACTGGCGAAGTAACCGCGCACGCGCTCGGCCTGGGTCTCACGGTTGCCGAGGTCGCTCCAATACTCGCGTTGAGCCTGCTCAAGCTGGGCGCTGTTCTCGTGACGGTATTCCTCGTTGCTATTGTAGAACTCACGCCACTTCCGGGTCATGTAAGTCTTGTAGTTTTCGTCTGCCCACTGCGCTTTAGCGCGCTCGGAGAGTACCCGCCGCGTGCCGGGCTGTTGCATGCGCTCGCTCATCTTCAAGCGAAACTCATCGCTCTGTCGAATCGCTCGGCACTTGGCTACAACATCAGGGCGATGCAGCGTGCGTCCCACATGCTCGCGGTGCAGCGCCAGATGCCTATCAGCAGGCAGACGCTCGATGTTGGTTGGGTCGTTGTTGCGCTTGTTGAAATCGCGATGATGGCAGTGGTCGCCAGCCTCTTTTGCATATACCCCTTGCCAACGGTTGTGCCAATCGGCAAGCACGTGCGTAAAAAGCCAGCTATCAGAGCGCGGGTCCCACACCATTTCGTAGCCATCTATCGTAATCCTCTGCTCTTTCATGTCGGACACTTTACGATAAAGAGGCATCAGCGAATCGTCCGGCGTCAATTCAGCGGCGGGTTTGTAACTGCCGTCGCGCAGCATGAAGCGATGGTCCGGCGTGCAAGTAATGGTTTCCCCATTGTCCAGCGTTACCCGAACGACCGCCACCCCGCGCTTGGTTACACGCGCATCCAGGGCACGCTCAATACCAACCGTGCCATCCCGCCGGATGGTGTAGCAAAAATGCGCTTTACCCTGCGCTTGCTCGGCTACCATCTCTTCCAGGGAAAGGGCGCGCCCATCGGCCAGCGCTATCAGCGTGTCGCCGGAAAAGCAGCCGCCTGCCGAGTCTCCCTCGACGATATACAGCTCCGACTTCGCCGGGTCGCGCTCCGAGCAGTCGGCCAGCTTGCCGGGCAGCGTCGAGCCTTCGCCCGCGTTCTTACGCACCACGTCCCGCGCTTTGCGGGCGGCGTCTCGCGCCCTCGCCGCGTTCAGCGACTTCTCGATGATGCGCCTCGCGTCCGACGGGTTCTCCTCCAGGTACTGCATCAGCCCTTCCGCCGTCGCCTGCTCCACCACGTTCTTGATCTCGGTGTTGTTCAGCTTGCCCTTCGTCTGCCCCTCGAACTGCGGGTTGGTGAGGCGCACCGACACGATAGCCGTCAGCCCTTCGCGCACGTCGTCGCCCGACAGGTTGGCGTCGCTCTCCTTCAGCACGCCCGCCTTGCGAGCATAATCGTTCAGGCTGCGCGTCAGCGCCCCCCTGAAGCCGGTGAGGTGCGCCCCACCGTCCACCGTATGAATGTTGTTGGCGAACGAGAATACCGACTCCGAGTAGCTGTCGTTGTACTGCAACGCGATCTCAGCCGACGATGTGCCCACCTTGCGCTCGATATAAATAGGGTTGGGGTGGACCGTCTTGCGGTTCTTGTTCAGGTGGCGCACGAAGCTCATCACGCCCCCCTCGAAGTAGAAGGTAAGCTCGTTCTCCTTGCCCTCCCTCTCGTCGCGGAAGGTAAGCATCAGCGCCTTGTTCAGATAGCACATCTCGCGGAAGCGCTGCGACAAGGTGTCGAACTCATACTCCACGTCCCCAAATATCTGCGGGTCCGCCTTGAATACAGTCAGCGTGCCGGTCTCGTTGCTCTTGCCAATCGGCTTGACCGGGCCTTGCGCCACGCCGCGCACGTACTCCTGCAGGAACACCTTACCCTTCTGGCGCACCTCCACCCGGCACCACTCGCTCAACGCGTTCACCACAGATGCGCCCACGCCGTGCAAACCGCCCGACTGCGCATACGCGCCGCTGTCGAACTTGCCGCCCGCGTGCAGTGTGGTCATCACCACTTCCAGCGCCGACACACCCATCTTGGCGTGCATGTCGGTCGGTATACCGCGAGCGTAGTCACGCACCGCCACACTGCCGTCGGCCCCTATGCTGATGTTGATGCGGTTGCCGTGTCCCTGCATGGCCTCGTCAACCGAGTTGTCTACTATCTCATAGACAAGGTGGTGCAGCCCATGCACGTCCGTGCCGCCGATATACATACCGGGCCGCTTACGCACAGGCTCCAACCCCTCAAGCACTTCAATGCTGCGGGCGTCATAACTGTTAGCTACCAACTCTATAACCCTCCAATACGCGCGTTATGCGCATACAAAATTAAAGCTCCCGGCTAATCCCTCGTACTCTGGTATTATACCACATCCGCATTACTTTTGCACTTATTTGCAGAACAGAAGTTCTATAACAGAGGCCGCTTCACGAGCGCATTATGCGCGAAAGAGGGCGCCTTTTCCCCTGTCACTCCGAGTGAAACGAGGAATCAGCTGGGAGTTGTAGAGTGTTTAGGAGAGAGGAGAAGTGCTAATTGATCAGTACGGGCCAGCCGCTCGGGCGCGCTCAAGGAGCAACTCGCGCTCGCGGGCGTTGCGTGTGAAGGCCGCCGCCCGCTCGAACTCTGCGCGGGCCTCCTCGTACCGGCCCAGTTTGGCAAGGAGGTCGCCCAGCACGCTCGACAAGA
>JBBSGN010000659.1:0-2593 GCA_038254085.1 Chloroflexia bacterium
GGTTGCCGTGACTGTCGTTGGGCTTCCCGCATCCGCAACTCATGCACATGTGGTTTGTCCTCCTGATCCATTTTTTGCCTGTACACGGTGTACAAAGCGGAATATATCAGAGCAAGATGCGGGCCAGCAGCGCTAAGACGGCGTTGAGTAAGAACCTGTCTCTCCGTTTTTCCGCTTCCCTTGACAGACCCGTTATATGGGTGTAAAATTGTATCATAGTATTGACACAATGAGACAAGGCTCCTGAGGAGATATGCCAATTTGGCTAACTGTTAATTCGCGTAGTGGCGTGCCGATGTACGTGCAGATTGTCGAGCAGGTGAAGCACGCCCTGGAAGTGGGCACGCTACAGCCTGGCGAGCAACTGCCGACCGTGCGCCGGTTGGCGAGCGACCTCACTATAGCGCCCAACACCATAGTCAAGGCATATAACGACCTGCAAACGATGGGTCTCATCGAGAGCCGTCCGGGCGCGGGCACTGTAGTCGTGGCCGACCTGAACGGCAGTCTGCGAGCGCAACAGGTCGAGGCGCTATTCGGGCGGTTAGAGGCGTTGGTGCGCGACGCGGCGGGGCTTGGGTTGGACCCCACCGAATTGGAGGCGCGTTTTAGGGCGGAAATAGCAAGATTCTATAGAGAAAAGGAAGTGGAGGGTGAAAGGTAATGGTAGCAACAGCAACCGTGCAGGAAGAATCGGGGCATCGGCAGGCGCCCGCCCCGGCAATAGAGATAAACGACCTGGTGGTCAAGTACGGCGACAAGAGCGCGGTGGACAGTCTCAGCCTGAGCGTGCCTATCGGTGCGGTGTTCGGGTTCCTGGGGCCGAATGGCTCGGGCAAGACCACCACCATCAAGACGCTGCTTGGGTTTCGCACCCCTGACGGCGGCAGTGCGCGGGTGCTGGGTTATGACGTGGTGCGAAACAGCCTGGATGTGCGGGCGCGCACCGGCTACGTCAGTGAGGTGAACAGCCTGTACGACAATCTTACCATCCCTCAGCTTTGCGCCTTCTGCCGGTCAACCAATCGGCGCTGGAACCAGGCCATAGTTGATCGCTATATTGGCGCCTTTGGCCTGCCTGCAAAGGCACGGGTCGAGCGGTTGTCCAAGGGGATGAAATCGCAGTTGGCCTTGAGCCTGGCGCTCGGCAGCGAGCCGGACCTGCTGATCCTGGACGAACCTACCGCCGGTCTCGACCCGGTGGCTCGGCACCAGTTCCTCAATACCCTCATTAGCGAGATTGCCGCCGAGGGCAAAACGGTCTTTTTCTCGTCACATATCCTGTCTGAGATAGAGGAAGTGGCCGACCGCATCGCCATTATCCGCAACGGCAAACTGGTGGTCAGCGACGACCTGGACCATCTCAAGCAGACCCAGCGCGTGCTAAAGCTCACCTACGCCGAGCCGCCACCGCCCGCCGAGATAGACGCCTTATGCACGCTGCCCGGCGTCGCGCGCGTCGAGCAAGAGGGGAGAGGCGTGCGCCTTATCGCACGGGGCGACCTGGATGCGCTCATGCAGATGGTACGTGCCCGCCCATACCTCGTGCGCAACGTAGATGTAGTCAATCTTAACCTGGAAGACCTGTTCCTGGAGTACATGAAGGAGGGCGATGATGGTCGCTAAAGAGCTAATTGACGTGCGCTGGAAGGCGCTTATCGGGGGGCTGCTTGTGGTTGCTATATCAGCCCTGGTGACGCTCTCATACGGTTGGATTCGAACCCTTCTGGCAGATGCGGCCACTTCCCGGCTGCCCGATTCGTTGCGAACCCAGTTGGGGCTGGTGCTGGGCAACTTTGATGTTTATATCTGGTCACAGTGGTTTGCGAAGAATGGACAGATGCTCCTAGGTGGCCTCGCAGGCTTCCTGGGCGGTGGCTTGATTGCTGGTGAGGCGAGCAAAGGCACTAGCTTCTTCCTGCTCAGTAAGCCGGTCAGCCGAGAGCGAATCTTGCTCACGAAGTACGCACTCAGCGCGGTTGTGCTGCTTGGCGTAACGCTACTGGGCAGTCTGGCACTACTGGTTGTGGCCCCGGTGCAGGGACACCCGCAGTCTGTGGGAGGGGTGCTGATTGCGACCTTGTTACTATGGCTAGGCACGATGTTTGTGTTGGGGCTGGCCTTGCTCTTTTCGGTTATATTTGATGACATACTGCGCCCTGTGGCGTTCGCCTTGATAATAGCCGTGCTGGTAGGTATCCCCAGCGCAGTAGGCTTCTTCCTTCCCAGCTGGAGCGACTGGAGCCTGCCCAACTACTGGGCCAGCCTGCCAGCCTACCTGGGCACCACCTTCCCGGCTAAAGAGCTTGCCGTCTGCCTAGTTGCCGCCGTGCTGCCGGTGGCGGTGGCCCTGCCGGTGTTCAGGAAGAGACAGTATTAGGTGTATGGACGATGGACTATTCATAATCGTCCATTGTCCATCGTCCACTGTTCCTCTTTGACAACCTGGCATCGCTCGTGCTATCATCCTTACAGTACAGTGGGAAATAAGATAGCTGATAGCTATCATAGCTATTAGCCGGGAGGAAAAGATGCCTCTGTTCAAGAAGAAGAGTAATGTGGTATATGATGGCTCGTGGGTGCCCGTCGAAGA
>JBBSGN010000660.1:0-2590 GCA_038254085.1 Chloroflexia bacterium
CGATTCCCTGTATCATCTGACAAGAACTGGAGTTATCGCCACCTCCAGTCACTGTGACCGTCTGGCTGGACTTCCCGCTGCTGGATTTTTGGCTGTTTGACTGGGACACATCCGCTGCTAGGGCCGGCACGGCGGTCACCAGCACCAACGCCACCAACGCCGCCAACAACATCAATTTCTTCAACTTCATCTCCCGTATAGTTATTGTTTCCTTAGGAGGCGGACCCTGGAAAAGACCCGCCTCCTCACCCCTAGAGCCTAGGTTAATCCCTCTTCCTTAACCGCTAGCCGAGGCGGCCTGGTCTACCTTCTGAGTGCACGAGGTCTTAGACGAGGGGCTTATCTCGAAGTTGCCACCCTTCGAAGAGGCACTGCCATCCGAAGCGTACTGTAGGATGCCTACGTTGTTCACCGCGTTACCGCTGTTGTCGATTCCTTGTATGCCCTGGCAAGAACTGGAGTTATCGCCACCACCAGTCACCGTGAACGTCTGGCTGGCGCCCCCGCTCTCGTTCTTCTGCTCGTTTGACTGAGTCACCTGCGCTATGGCCGGCACGGCGGCTACAACCACCATCGCCACCAACGCTGCCAACAACATTAACTTTCTCAATACTCAACTCCTTTATCTTCGCACCATGAGCAGATTGCTCAAAGTGTCTTAACCACCGACCTTTAGCAATATACCTACCTGCGCCAGCAAGCGCGCCTCTAAAGAGTCCGTTTAACAAAGCTTTGACAAGAAATTTACTTTTCGTTAACGCAGACGACGAGCACGGGCCCTACTATCCTCAGGAGGCGCTATGGGACTTCTTCAACCTTCGACAACCCTCCTTACATGTTGTTTTCCCGTGGCGCCTCTTTATCTAGAGGGTGGGGGTGTAGACAAACGTGCCTCAATAGGGACTCAGAGAGCATTTCAAAAAAGGAAGCGGGAAGGAGGAGAGGATGTCGGCAGAGGAGACCAACAAGGCTATCACCCGGCACTTTGTTCAAGTACTTCAGGAATTCTTTCGTACGGGGGACGCAGGCTGGGTGGACAGAGTGCTAGCTGACAACTTCGTTCAGCACATCTCGGGGATCCCACCCGAGGCCCAATCTCTTGAGGGCTTCAAGCAACTCCTCCCCGCCTTGCGCCAAGGCTTTCCCGACGCCCTCTTTGAAGTTGAGAACCTGGTCGCCGAAGGAGATAAGGTTGCGTTTAGCTTGATCTGGAAGGCTCCTCATCAAGGCGAGTTATTGGGCATCCCTCCGACCGGCACCCGAGCGACGGTGACGGAGATGCATATGTTGCGCATCGCCAATGGCAAGATCGTGGAGCACTGGGGCGAATGGGCCGCCCTGGGGCTGATGCAACAGCTAGGCGCCGGCTCCGCGCCAGAACAGTCGGAGGAAGCCAGCCCCATCTAGCCAACCCTGATCAGAACACTGCCCCGCGTTGCTTCTCATCCATCTTCTCGGAAACTCAGGTCACCAGCAGTAGCAGCAAGCCAATAATCCCTGCCCCAATGCAGTAGTAACCAAAGGGCCCCAGTGCCTCTACCTCTCGCTTGCGGAACAGCCGCATCAGTAACGTCGTTGAGAGGTAAGCTCCGATCCCGGCTATCACTCCACCAAAGACGGCAACACCGAGCGTCTGTGGTGTCCCAACCTCGATGAGTTTGGGAACCTCCAGGACCCCAGCTGCCAGTATGATCGGAGTAGCAAGCAAGAACGAAAATCTTGCAGCCACCTCTGCGCTCAAGCCCGATGCGAGCCCTCCCACCACGGTGACTCCGGAGCGGGAGATGCCCGGAACGAGGGCCAGAACCTGGGTGGTTCCTACTACCATGGCCTGCCAGAACGACAGCTTGCTCTCGTCTGACTTGGTCCTCCGGCGTCTCAGGCGTTCTCCAAAGAGCAGAAAGGCTCCGTTTACGATGAGGAAGATGGCCGCCACAAGAGGCCGGGCGAAGTTGGCTGCCAAGCTCCTCTCGAAGACGAGCCCTACGAGTCCCGCTGGTACGGTAGCGGCTATCAATAGCCAGGCCAGCCTGCCGTCCTCATCTCCCTCGAAGGTTCGAGTCCTCAAGGATCGAAAGAACCCTCTTATTACCCTTATCCACTCCTGCCCAAAGAAGATGAAGAGCGCTGCCGCCGTGCCGAGGTGCAGGACCACGAAGAAGGGAAGGAAGGTAGGACTCTTCTGGTCTATATCCCATCCCAGAAGCGCCGGTAAGAGCACGCCGTGCCCCAAGCTGGAGACCGGTAGGATCTCGGTAGTCCCTTGCAAGAGCGCGAGCCAGAACGCTTGCCAGATGCTCAACGCGATCCTTCCATAAGTGACTCAAAAGAGTCGCATAACTCTACGACTTTCTTAGGAGAGTATGACACGGTTGTTTGCGGCCCGCAAGGTCTGACAACTCTACACACCCAATAAGCGGATTAGGCTAAGAGGCGCAGGTTGCCTCTATACACCGAGATGCCGAGAAGGAGGGTGAGATATAACCGAAAGTTGTGGATCGAGGATTCCTTGAAAAGCGTGGTGTACCTTCTCCATTGACTTGGAAGAAGAGGAGGCACACCGATGCGAAGGATACATCAAGACGATGAA
>JBBSGN010000661.1:0-2567 GCA_038254085.1 Chloroflexia bacterium
CGTAAAGGGTAATAACCGACTACCGACTACCGTTTCACGCTCGGCCGCTCGGTAGCGCGCACGTCCAGGACTGTCCATTGCTGGTTGGTCTGGCGGTACTGCTGGACGACAGCTTGCACTATCTTTATCTTTTTGTCGAGGTCGTCGCCGGTGCCGAACTCGATGCGCTGGCCGGTGGCGGTGATGGCGGTGATGCCGTTGTCGGGCGCCCATTCGAGCTGGCGCAATTGGAGGCCGGTGGCGGCGGGCAGCGTCAGGTAGATTTGCTGGGCGGTGGCGGCAGCATCGGCCTTGTGGACGGGCATCGGCGCGCCGATCTTGAGGGTGTCGGTGGAGGGGCCTCGGTCGAAGACGGTCACGAAGCCGTCTAGGGTAGAGGCGACGCCCACCACCACGTGGTCGTCGCTGGCGAGGAGGGGCGTGCCGTCGCCCAGCACCCACACGACCGCCGGGCGGCGCTCTTGCACATGGATAATCACCTGGTTGGGCAGGCGGGTCTCGACCGACACGTCTTTCAGGAGAGCGGCCTTCTCGGCCAGGCGCGCCCGCACCATCGCCGGATCCACGAGGAAGATGTTCTCCCCTTGCACGCCCGCGATGTCGTTGGCCTGCTCGATGCTGAGAACCTTGCTGCCCACACCCCACACCGACGCGACGGTGTATTCGGGAGAGGTGGCGAAAGAGACTACGGCGGCCATGATGAAGGCCAGGCCGACCAGCGCAAAGAAGCGCCCGCGCCGCACGTCCTCGCTGAAGAGCCGCCAACCCTGCTTGCTGGCAGCGCCTGCGTGGCGCCTCTTACCTCGGCTGTCGTCAGGCACAAGGACCGGACGCGCGCCCTTTACTTCGGCCTGGGTGCGGGGCCTAGAATGAGCTTGTTCTCTCATACGCTCAGGTCGCCCGCCAGGTCGTCCAGACCGGCCTTGTTGAGCAGGCGCTCCTCATGCCGCTCGATTGCCAGTTCTATCAGCCTGTCCACCAGCCGAGGGTAAGGCAGGCCGGAGGCTTCCCACAGCTTAGGGTACATCGAGATGCGGGTGAAGCCTGGGATGGTGTTTATCTCGTTGAGCCATACCTTCATCGTTTCGCGCTCTATGAAGAAATCAACACGGGCCATGCCCGCCGCGTCTACCGCCTTGAAGGCTTGCACGGCGAGGCAGCGCACCTGCTCGGTCACCTGCTCAGGGAGACTGGCGGGGATGATGAGGTCCGAGTTGTCGTCCACGTACTTGGCGCGATAGTCGTAGAACTCGTTGCCGGGCACGACCTCGCCCACTACCGAAGCATCGGGTTGATCGTTGCCCAGCACGGCGCACTCGCACTCGCGGGCGTCCAGGCCCTGCTCGATCATAAGCTTACGGTCATAGCGGGCGGCGGTATCGAGGGCGGCGGCAAACTCCGCAGAGCCATGTATCTTGGTGACGCCCACGCTTGAGCCCATGTTGGCGGGCTTGGCGAACATAGGATAGGTCAATTTTGCCTCGGCGGCGCGCTGCAACCTGGCCGGGTCGCGCTGCCACTCCGAGCGGGTTCCCCAGACATAAGGGGCTACGGGCAAGCCGTTGGCCTCGAAGACCATCTTCATCATGACTTTGTCCATGCTCACCGCCGAGCCTAGCGCCTCAGAGCCTACGAAGGGCACGCCCGCCAGTTGCAGCATCCCCTGCACAGTTCCGTCCTCACCATTAGGGCCGTGCAACACCGGGAAGATAACGTCGAGCGGCTGGGCGCTTTCAGACGACAAAGATAGGTTGCCGTTGGACGAAGGGGCCAGTTGCACCACCTCAGTAGGGGCCTCACCGCTGGGGTCGCGGGCCAGCACGGAGGCGAGCCTGGGGACGCTGTTGCCGTCCACGCCGGAGCGCAAGGCCAGCATGGGGTCGCCCGACGAAATCCACACCCCCTGCTTGGTAATGCCTATAGGCACCACCTCGTACCTGTCTGGGTCAAGGGCCGCCATCACGCTACGCGCCGAAGCCAGCGACACTTCATGCTCGCTCGACTGGCCGCCGAACAGCACACCCACGCGGATTTTGGATTTTGGATCTTGGATTTTGGATTTCACGGTTGTTTATAGCTATCAGCTATCAGCTATCAGCTATCAGCTTTATCTGCCTTCTGCCTACTTCTGGTCACTTGTCACTCGTCACTCGCGGTTATAGTCGTCTTGGAGACGGATTACGTCGTCAAGATGGGGGGTAGAGACCTCCAGGAGGATGGAGTCTTCGATTGCCTCGAAGCGGTGGACGGTATCAGGCGGGATATGTATGAATTGGCCCGGCTCCCAGTCGTAGGTGCTGTCGCCGTAGGTAAGTTTGACCCTGCCCGATAGGAGGTAGAGGGTCTCTTCTTTGATCTCGTGCTTTTGGAGGCTCAGGCGCTTGCCCGCAGTCACTTCTAGCACCTTACCGGCGTAATTGGCCGTATGAGCATACCATATCTCGCGGCCCCATGGTTTTTCCACAATCTTGGGTGTTTGCAGCGGCTCTGTCATTATTTCTCCGTCTTTTTATAGAGGATAGGCAGGCGTTAGGTTTCGAGAGGTGAGGTTTCGCACGAGTATTATA
>JBBSGN010000662.1:0-2559 GCA_038254085.1 Chloroflexia bacterium
AGGTGCCCGGCGAGCTACTGCCCGACCGCGACCAGCACTACTGGAACTTCTGGTGGATAGGCCAAGCTGCCATCCGTGGTGTAAGCCCCCTCCACACCGACATGCTCTTTTACCCGTATGGGGTGCCACTTCATTACCACGTACTGGGCATCCCCCTGTGGCTGATCGGGATGGCGCCTCAGCTTATCTGGGGCCTGCCTGCCGCGTATAACACGGTGGCGCTAGCCGCCTTCACCCTGTCCGGCTATGGCGCTTTTCGGCTAGCCCTGCTCATCACCGGCAAACCGCTGGCCTCTTTCCTGGGCGGGGTGGTCTTCGCCTTTACTCCTTACACGTTAGGCGCGGTCTCGGACGGCCAAAACGAGGTCTTCTCCCTCCAGTGGATACCTTTCTACGCCGAGGCGTGGCTGCGGGCGTGGCAGGCTACCACCTGGAAGGCGCGCGCTCTGCCCCTCGCGCTCGCGGGCCTGTTCTTCGCCGCAGGCGCTTACACCACCCTCTACTACCCGGTAGACCTGCTTATATTCACCGCCATCTACGCCGCCTACTCTCTGCTTACTCATCCCGCATGGGCCACCTTACGCCGCGCTGTCTTGTCGGTTGGAGCCATGGCCGCGGTCGCTTTCCTCCTCACCGCCCCCCTCATTGCCGGCCTTGCCACTAATTACAACAACCCACGCCTTGACATAGAGGCGGGCGAGGCTCAGATGATCGAGCATTCTGCCGATCTGCTCGGCCTGTTCGCCTTCCCACACGACCATCCTCTCGTGGGCGGCACACGCTATGGCACAGACAAACTCCCCATACGCGACAACCTCACCCTCGGCTGGGTAGCTCTGGGCATTGCCGCACTTGGCGCGTGGGTCGCCCGGCGCAAAGACGCCACCGCCTTCTGGCTAGCCTTCGGCATTATCGCCATGCTGCTGGGAATGGGCCCACAACTCCAGGTAGGCCGCACACTCACCGGCATTCCCCTCCCCTGGAAGTTACTAGAGGGCCTACCAGGCATCGCGGGCATTGGCAAGGTTGAGCGGTTCATAGCCCTCACCCGCCTCTCCATGGCCGTCCTGTCGGCCTGGGGGACCGCCTGGCTTCTTACCAAGCTCGCCCCGAAAATAGGCGCACACAATCGGTCGTCGGTCGTCCGTCGTCGGTCGTCCACACTCCGTTCTGCAATCCTAGCCACTTTTCTACTCTCCCTACTCCTCTTTGAGCTACCCCTCCACCCTCGCTATATCAAGCCCTTCTCGGTGCCCACAGGCTTCCGTACCCTGGCCCAGCAGCCGGACGGCGCGCTCATGGAGCTACCCTTCGCCACCCAGCAGGTGGAAACGGTAGGCCAGCGCATGGTCTACCAGACGGTACACGGCCACCCGATCATGGCGGGCTACCTGTCGCGCACCTATCACAGCCCCATCACCGACGAATGCTCGCCCTTCTGGGGCTTCATATCGGCCCGCTATCTCCCCATCGGAGCGACTGAGATCGTCACCCCCACGCTCGAATCGCACCCTCTGGACGTGCTGAACTTCTACAACATACGCTACTTGGCTCTATACAACGCCTACAACGGCCCCGGCTCCACGCCGCTCGACCCCCAGGACAAGGCAGCCTTCGCCGACATCATGGCCCACGTCTCGCACGGCCCCCCTCTCTCCACAGACGATTTTGTGAGCATCTATAGAGTAGGCCGAGCCAACCCACAGCCTGCAACGCAGTCTATTCATGTAGCTAACGGGTGGTACAACGTCGAGCAAACCACGGGAGCGCCTTTCCGTTGGGTTAAAGACAACCAGGCAACTCTCTGCGTCTTTACCCCGCGCCCCGTCACAGCTTCCCTGGTCTTCGATGGCACCGCCTTCGCCCACGACCAGGCTATCCGGTGGTGGACGGAGGACCAACCATCCGGTGAGACCCGCCACCTGGAAGACAAGACCCTGCCCGCCGGGCGCTTCGCCACCGTCAGCACCGGCCCTATCGCCTGGAAGCCGGGTGTGACCGCAGTGCGAATAAAGCCGGTAGGAGAAGCTGTAACTCCCAGTTCGCTTGATCCTAAAGTGCGCGACAACAGGCCCCTTACGGTCGGTTTAAGGGGCCTGCATCTTGAATCAGTAACCCAAAAGTAGTATAATTAGGACACAATCCGTAGAATGCTTTCTAAAGTGGGAGGCCCCCACTTTTTTTAGTGCTGAGTACCGAGTACCGGGTGCTGAGTAAGTCCAGCTACGTCAAAATCTGGCGCTTATAATTAGTGACCTCTAACTTACTCGGTACTCAGCACTTGGGTAGAGAGGAGAAAACAGAATATGAAAAGTGACCTGTACGCAGCCATCAACCAGATAGCCGCCGAGCGGAACATCCCGCGTGAGGCGATTTTACGCGGTATTGAAGACGCTCTCATAACCGCATATCGGCGGATCGCTGGCACCGACCAGAACGTGGCCGTCAAGCTCGATTTGCAGTCGGGCGACGCGCGCGTCTTTGAGCGCCGCACCGTTGTCGAGGACATAGAGGACGAAGCTCTTGAGGTGTCGCTGGACGAGGCCCGCCGCGCCAACC
>JBBSGN010000663.1:0-2559 GCA_038254085.1 Chloroflexia bacterium
ACGACAGCACCCTGTCGTGCCGCTGGAATTGCAAGGCGGGCAAGTGCGGCTCGTGCAGCGCCGAGATCAACGGCAAGCCCCGCCTGCTGTGCAAGGCCCGCGTGCGTGACTACACCGACGGCACCGCGCCGATCCTGGTCCAGCCGATCAAATCATTTCCTCTAATCAAAGACCTGGTGACGGATGTCTCCTGGAACTACCGAATGTCGGCACGTATCGCGCCATTCACGCCAAAGGCAGGCTCGCCCAGGCCGTTCGTGATGCAACAGATGGACGTGGACCGCATCCAGGAGTTCCGCAAGTGCATCGAGTGCTTCCTGTGCCAGGACGTGTGCCACATCCTGCGCGACCACAACCGCAAGGACGCCTTCTACGGCCCGCGCCAGTTGATTAAGTTGGCTAATCTGGATATGCACCCCTACGACGGCCTTGACCGCCGCGAGATGGTACGCGAGGAGGCGGGCGTCGGCTACTGCAACATCACCAAGTGCTGCACCGAGGTCTGCCCTGAGCATATCCACATCACCGACAACGGCATCATCCCACTCAAAGAGCGCGTGGCCGACGTCTCTTTCGACCCGATTATGTGGGTGGCTCGCAAAGTCTCAGGCGCGGACAAAGGCAAACAGCCAGCCCCGCGCTGGCAAGAAGAACCGGCTGTTGCTGCCCCCGCCTCCGAGGACGGCCACGCCGCGCCCGAAGCCGCAGCCACGTTGCATCGTCCCATTAGGAAGGACGATATAGTGTTCGACGAGAGGAACCCCCACATCGCCAGGGCTGTGCCGCGAGTGCGAGAAGCCGAATCCGAAGACGTGGAAAGCGGAGTCTAGCCCCACATGAAGAGGGTCGTGGGTATCTCCGAAATCGTCCTGTGGACAGCCAATAAAGAGCAGGCGCTCAGTTTTTACCGCGATTTGCTCGGTCTGGAAGTTATTTCGCCGCCCACTCTTCCTAACACCTTCCTGAAAGTGGGCGAGGGCAACGCGGGTATTCCTCAGATGATCGTGCTGGTGCCTAAGTCGGACGAGGTCAAGGCTAAACCGTCCGGCTACCAGCTTCATCATATGGCCTTTGAGCTACCGGAGGATGAGTTCGAAGCGCAGCACGCCGCGTTGGTGGCTGCGGGCTTCCAACCGCGCCCCGGCAAGCACCCGGTCCTCGCCAGCCGCACTATGTACGTTGACGACCCAGACGGCAACGAGGTAGAGTTCATCTGTCGCGCACCCGCCGAGTAAGTCCAAATGGCGACTCTAGCCGCGCCAGCAACTGATGCTAATATAGAGGTCCGGGCCGGCCAGACCCGCCTGGTGCCTCTCGATGCGCTGCGCGGGCTGATCATAGTGGTGATGGCTCTTGACCATGCCAACTACTTCGTGGCCCGCCGCCATCCGCCCTCCGAGTTCTGGAACAGCCCTATTCCCGACTATGAAGACGGGCTTACTTTCCTCACCCGCTATGTGACGCACCTGGCCGCCCCTGGCTTTTTCTTCCTTATGGGCGCGGGCATGGCCCTCTTTGCTGCCTCTCGCCGCAACGTCGGATGGACCGGAGGAGCAATAGCCAGGCACTTTCTGGTGCGCGGCGCTATCCTAATAGCTCTCCAACTCTTGATTGAGAACCGCGCCTGGCCAATCGGCTTTCCACCAGATGAAGGGAGCATCTTCATCCTCTACTTCGGCGTGCTTTACGCTCTCGGTGCAGCCATGATATTGGGCACACTCCTTTTAAGGATCAACTGGATTGTGCTGATACTTGTTAGCCTGGCGCTGATTGGTGGTACGCAGTTCCTCCTTCCCAACCCGCCAGTGGCCGAGGTCAACCCGATTGTCAGATTGCTGGTGGTGCCGGGCATCACCGGCGACCTGTTGGTACTTTACCCCGTGATCCCTTGGCTCGGCGTACTCGGGGTGGGGATGGCGTTCGGGCGATTGCTTTTGCGTGACCGTGCCCTTGCGTATCGAGAGGCATTTGTCATCGGCTCGTTGCTACTGTTCAATTTCGTGCTGATCCGTGCAACGAACGGCGGCAGCCCCAACCCCTTCGGCGTGCCGGGCTGGATTGCTTTCCTTTACGTCGTGAAGTATCCGCCCAGCGTCGCCTTCTTGCTCGTGACCCTGGGCACCGACTTGCTCCTTTTGTCGCTCTTCGCCGTCCTTGCTCGCGCTCGCACAGCATTCGAGCATCCGGCTAACCCTCTTGTGGTCTTTGGTCGTACTGCGCTCTTCTTCTACCTGGCCCTCTTGTTCCTGTATGCTTTCATCGGCCTTCTCTTTGCCCCGCAAGGCACCGGCATACCCGCCATGTACCCATCTGGCTGGGCGGGTTGGCGGTTCTCTATCCTCTGTGCTGGTTGTATGCGCGGTTCAAGCGCCACCAGCCGTTGAGCTCGCTCTGGCGTTTCTTCTAGGGCTTCGGTCTCTCCAAGCTGAACCAATAAAACCCATACGGCTCCAACGTCACAAAATAGGGCAACTCGCCTATCGCCGGGAAGGGGGTCTCGCCAAGCATCTCCACCGGCCTTGCCCCCTTGTAGCGCGAAAGGTCTAACACGACCGGCTG
>JBBSGN010000664.1:0-2555 GCA_038254085.1 Chloroflexia bacterium
GTCAGTTGAAGCGTCAAACTCGAGCTCCTGGGGTTCGTGGCCCGGTAGTCCGGAAGTATCGGCATATGTTCCTGACCAGCCCTGCTTGCGGGTCCGTTTCTTCGGCCGCTTCGAGCTTTTGCGAGACGGCGAGGTCGTGTACCTGGGCCGCAACGCCAGAGCGTTGTCTATACTCAAGTATCTGCTGGCTCGCCGGGGCCGTCCCGTAACACGGGACTACCTCATGGGCTGGCTGTGGCCGGAATCCGATCTTAAGAGGGCTCGCTGGTCTTTGAACTCCGCTGTTTGTTCCCTGCGCAAGCTCCTCGGAGATAGCTTGCCTTCCTTGCCTGCTTCGGAGACCGTCTTATATAAGGAGGACAGCTATCAGCTGTCGCCGCACGTTCGGCTGAGTGCAGATACCGACGAGTTTAATTACTGTTACGAGGAGGGGCGTCGGTTGGAGGAGACCGGCTGGATGTCGGAGGCGGTTGCGCAGTACGAGAAGGCTGTGGAACTGTACCGGGGCGACTACCTGATCGAAGACCTTTACGAAGAGTGGACCGAGATCGAACGCGAACGGCTGGTCGGCGCGTATGCGGACTTGTTGCGCAGGCTGGCCGTCCACTACATGGAGACCGGGCAACCCCAGGAGAGCGTCCGAACCTGCTACCGGATCCTGGAGAAGGATCGCTGCGACGAGGAGGGCCACCGCCTGCTGATGGAGTGTTTTGTCTGCCTGGGCCAGCGGACCCGGGCGCTGCACCAGTATAGGTTGTGCGAACAGATACTTGAGAATGAGTGCGATGTGATGCCCTCGTCGGAGACGCGAGCTCTCTACGCGAGCATCCTGAAGGACGGTGGCCCTTGAGAAAGCGCAATAAAACCCATGTCGATTCATTCGGAATTCATCCGAGATTCATCGCCCCTTGCTATTGTTGATAAACCTGCGAGATGACACCAGATAGTTGAAAGGGGAATCCGATGGCGGCTATGGATAGCACTGTACAGAAGCTGCTGACCGAGACGCGTGCCCTTATAGGCAAGCCCTACCGTTTCTGGCACCCCGATCTGGATTTCAACGAGGTCCAATATATGGATCCCGACACAGCCCCGGATGATCCGCCGGGTCTAAACTGCACGAGTCTATATAACTGGGTGCTAGGTAAGAAGTTCGGTACAGTCCCCCCCGGTGGCACGAGCGACTGGGGTAATGCCATAGCAAACTGGGAGTACTTCAGCCTGAACAAGAATTACCCGCCGGGGACGTTCTTGGTGTGCCCGTTCTCCGATGATATCAATCAAGGTCACGTAGCCCTCACCTCCACTGCAGAGGATGCGAATAGCAACCAGTGGATCCTCCAATCGGATCACTCATCGGGCATCTCGGATGATGGCTACTGGGGCTGGCCCGGCATCAACGAAGACTGGACCATGGCCCAGACACAGAGCTGGGCAAACTTCGTGTGGGCTGGCTACATAGAAGGGTCACCCGTGCTGGATGGATTTCCGGGCTACACAGCCTCGGGGCGGGACATAGCCAAGTGGTGCACGGACTGTATGGATTTCTTCGGCCTGCCACGCTACTACTTCGTGATGTGCTCTATGACGGAGCTTACAACGATCTGGACCGATGATAGGCCCGCCGCGGATATAAGGGTACTCGATGGCTACAGCTACGCGGTAGACTACGACTCCGTAGGCCCGGCACAGCAGCGACCCGCCTGGTGGCCCCTGCCCTGGGACTTTTCAACGGCCGTCTGGTCATTCTCCCAGGCGATGCTCAGGTACCTCGGCGGCAGCGCGGCTCCTACCGATCAGGTGGGCTCAGCCCAGGCGATACAGGGTGTACAGCAAAGTGCCTTCTCCGACGGTAGCAACTACGCCCAAAACTACGAGTGGGCTATGGAACTCACGCAGCAGGAGGCGCCCATCCCTTCACCAGCACCGTCTCCATTAACCCCTTCTTCCCCTCCACCGGCCCCAGAGGAGCCCAATTGGTTCGGCATCGGAGCCGACGGAATCGTACGGGTGGGCTCAGCGGATACCGATTGGAGCCAGGGGTGGTTGTGGGAGGATGCCGATGATCACAAGCTGCGCTTTATTCACCAGAAGCCGCCAGCAAAGGCGCCAGGTAAAGGAGAGTAGATATGCATCGCAATCCGCCTCCGGGCACCACAGAGGATGCCGCAAAAAACAACCAGAACGCGGGTGGAACAAAAACTGACGGAAGCGAGAGGGAAGCCATTACTGAAGCAGTAAAAAACGCTTCTCTCGACTCTAGAAAGGCTGCCGCCGCTGAAGCTGTGAAATCGGCTGCTGACAGAAATAAGAAGGACGTCGCTGCCGACGCGGTAAATGCACTTCCTACCGAAGTTAAAAAGGATATGCTTGCTGACGCAGCACAAAGCCTTGGCCGCAAAGATCGAGAAGAGATCGCTGCAAGTTTGGGTTCACCAGATCAGCAGGCAACTAATCGAATATGGCAAATGATCGTCGGGGCTTTTGCTATTGTCTTCGTAGGGTCCTCCATCGCCCTTATTGCGGCTGTTTTCTTCGGTCCGAAGGATATCCAA
>JBBSGN010000665.1:0-2540 GCA_038254085.1 Chloroflexia bacterium
CCGAATCGGTGGGCGCGGTGGTCCGGCGCAACGACGGCGGTTTCTACCTCTTGAAGCTGTACAGCCAGCAGCCCAACAACTCCCCCAAGGGCGAGCTACTGAAGGTAACCGCCGACGGGCACAGTTCCCTTATAGCCAACGCGCAGGGGTGGAGCGGTTACAGCCGGCCCGGTTGGCACCTGATGAGCGTAACCGCCAACGGTGACGCCTTGAGCGTGCAGATTGACGGCCAGCCAATCCTCCAGGCACACGACTCGTCCTTTGCGCGTGGCGTTGCCGGTCTATACTCCCAGGCGGACGGCAGCACCAAGTTCGACAACGTGCGGGTCACGTTGCCGTAGGTGGACGACCGACAACCACATCAGAAGGCAGACGGCAGAGGGCAGCAATAGCTGATAGCTACTCGTCGTCGGTCGTCTTTCGTCCATCGTCCATCGTCCATCGTCCATCGTCCATTCGCGCTCGACTTGACAATAGCCCGTCCAGACCTTATAATTTACGGGCGCGTCCATCCTGCATGGACGCTTTTGCCGAGGTGGCGGAATAGGCAGACGCGCTAGGTTGAGGGCCTAGTCCCCGCTTTAGGGGGTAAGGGTTCAAATCCCTTCCTCGGCACCAACTTTACAAATGCCTTTACGAATGAATGAAAACTGCTGAAAGAGAGTTAGCCAGGTATCTTCGCGGCCAGGGCACGTCAATCAACGACATCCTCAAGCAAGTGCCTGCTGCTAAAAGCTCTATCTCCAGATGGATTCGCGATATTGAGCTAAGTGAAGAGCAGATTGGTCGCATCAAACTTAAGCATGTAGCTGCTAGAGAAAGAACTATACAAACTAAGCGGAAGAACCCCCAGGCCCGGATAGAAGCAATTTATAGGGAGGCCGAGGAAGCGTATAAGGATTTCTGTCAAGACGCTGACTTTCTACTTGGATTAGCTTTGTACATCGGTGAGGGTAGTAAGAAGAATAGCGGGTTAGTAGCTGTGACCAATTGTGATAGCCGGGTCATTAGAAAGAGTATTGTATTCTTCGAGAAAATAGGCGTTCCTAGAGAAAAGATACGTTGCAGAGTACAAGTACACCCTGGTCTAAATGAGGGTGACGTGCGAGCCTGCTGGCTGGAGGTTACAGGCTTTCATCCTCAGCAGTTGCAGAAGGTACGGAGAGCAGTCAGCAGTGCTAGTCAAGGCAAAACGTTCAACAGGCAATGGTACGGTACCTGTCAGGTCTACGCCTGTTCAACAGTAACGCATTACAAGCTGCAAAAGTGGATGGACCTTGCTCTTTCGTAAAGTATATTTGCGCGGCTAGCTCAGTTGGTTAGAGCGTCTGATTTACATTCAGAAGGTCGGGGGTTCGAGTCCCTCGCCGCGCACCCCACGCCGAGGTAGCTCAGTTGGTAGAGCATGCGACTGAAAATCGCAGGGTCATCAGTTCGAATCTGATCCTCGGCACCACAATTTAGGCACAAAATAGCCCCGATGTTCTAATATCGGGGCTTCTTCTTGGGCAAATGTAGCCAATAATGTAGCCAAACCTGCGCGCCGTGATCATCTTGGCTACATCCTTATGATCCCCACAGCAGATTACCCATCTTATCGGCGGCCTCTTGTTGCTGGCGTGGTAACAAATGCCCGTAAATGTCGGCTGTAGTGGATATGCGGGAATGCCCCAATATCTGCGATACCACTTTCAACTCGCTGCCTTGCGCCAGCATAAGCGCGGCGGCTGTGTGGCGAGTATCATGGAAGCGCATGGATTCTAGCCCTGCCTTCACTAAGAGGCTATCAAAGTGCCGGTTGACGTTGCGCGGGTCTATGGCAGTGCCTACCTCAGATGTGAATACCAAATCCCACTCGTTACCCTTCCAGCGCGTGCCTGCCTTTAGCTTCTCTTCTTGCTGACGTATCTTATGAGCGCGCAAGGCCGCAATCAATGGGCCAGGTACTCGAATTGTGCGGCGGCTGCCCTCAGTCTTGGTGTCCAGGCGCTGCACACCGTTTCCCTTTCCGATGCGTAGGATAGAGCCTGTAATAGCGATTGTGCCTTCCACATAATCCACATCGCACCAGCGCAAACCTAGAGCCTCCCCACGCCTCATTCCGAGTGCAATAGCTACGCTGTATAGGGCTTCCAGCCTATGGCCTTTAGCCGCCGCCAGGAAGCGCAGCGCCTCTTCCTCATTCATGAAACGGGCGTGATACTTTGTCTTTGTGGATGTGCTGCCCTTTTGCCGTGCGACCCTGGCCGGATTGCGATAAATCAGATTATCTTCGACCGCCTGCTCTAATGCCCTCCGAAGCACGGCGCGCGCCAACCGTGCGGTTGTTGGCGATAGACCCGCCTCGACTTCGGAGCTTATGAATGTCCTAACATCCTGCGGTGTTAGCTTGCTTACGGGAATGTGTCCTAGCTTCGGTATTAGGTGGCAACGGACAGATACCTCATATTGAACGTAAGTAGCGATCCTCACTTCGCCCTTAACAGTTCCAAGCCAAGATTGCAGAAAGTGGGCAACTGTCTCGCGCTCATTCGTTTTTA
>JBBSGN010000666.1:0-2535 GCA_038254085.1 Chloroflexia bacterium
GGCCTCCTCAATAATCTGGCGACCCAGGCGGCCCCGGCTGTGCGGGTGGCCCAGTTGGTGCGCCAGCAACAGGCCGAGGCCCGCGACCGTGAGCGTATCGAGCAGGAGATGCGCGTGGCCCGCCTGATCCAGCAGACCCTCCTCCCGAAGGAGATACCGGCCATCCAGGGTTGGCATCTGGCCGCCTATTACCAACCTGCCCGCGCGGTGGGCGGCGACTTCTACGACTTCATCCCGTTCGAGGACGGGCGCATGGGCCTGGTTATCGGCGATGTGACCGACAAGGGCGTGCCCGCCGCCCTGGTAATGGCTACCACCCGCGCTATTTTGCGCTCGGCTGCCCAGCCGTCGGTCTCGCCAGGCGAAGTGTTAGAGCGAGCGAACGACCTGCTCTACCCCGACATCCCGCCCAAGATGTTCGTCACCTGCCTGTACGCGGTGCTGGACCCGAAGAGCGGGTCCCTCCGGTACGCCAACGCGGGACACGACCTGCCTTACCGGAGCGGGGGCGGCGGCGTGACTGAATTGCGCGCCACCGGCATGCCACTCGGCCTGATGCCCGGCATGATGTACGAGGAGAAAGACGTGCGGCTGGAGCCAGGCGACAGCGTGCTGTTCTACAGCGATGGTCTGGTGGAGGCGCACAACACCCGGCGCGAGATGTTCAGCTTCCCCCATCTACGGAGGCTGCTGGGCGTGCGTCCTGCCGAGGGCACGACCATTATTGACACCTTGCTCTCTGAACTGCGCAGCTTCACCGGCGACGGCTGGGAACAGGAGGACGACGTAACTCTAGTGACACTTGAACGAGCAGAAGACAAGGCGCACCGCTTCACTGGCATGAACGAAGTGGGGGTGTTGGACGAATGGCAAACACTGGGGGAGTGGGCTGTGCCGAGCGCCCCCGGCAATGAGCGCATGGCGATGGAGAAAGTGGCCGAGGCGATCAAAGAGGTGGACCTTCCCGAAAAGCGGCTGGAGCGTCTCAAGACCGCCGTAGCCGAAGCCACCATGAACGCCATGGAGCATGGCAACCATTATCAGGCGGATAAGCCAGTGAAGATACAAGCGTGCACGAACGGTGGGGCCGTGTCGGTCCGTATCACCGATGAAGGCGGCGACCAGGAAATACACGACCCTGACACGCCCGACCTGGGGGCCAAGCTCGCAGGCTTGCAAACGCCTCGCGGCTGGGGCCTCTTCCTCATCAAGAACCTGGTGGATGACATGCGCGTGTCTAGTGACGGCGCGCACCACACCATCGAACTAATCCTATACCCCGGAGGTGACAAAGATGCAGACTAAAACCCTTGAGGCCGATGTGCAGCACAAGCCCCGTGTGGCTATCGTCAATCTTCATGGGGAGATAAACGGGTTCGCGGAGGAGGTGCTTAACGCCGCCTACGAAGAGGCCGAGAGCCAGCTGTCCGACGTGATCATGCTCAACTTCAGCGAGGTGGACTACATCAACAGCACCGGCATCGCCCTCATCGTGGGTCTGCTGGCGCGGGCGCGCAAGTCCCATCGCCGCCTGCTGGCCTACGGTCTGAGCGAGCATTACGTAGAGATATTCCAGATCACCCGCCTGGCCGACTTTATGAACGTCTTCCCGGACGAGAAGAGCGCGCTGGCGGACGTGCCATTGGGGTGACGAAGGACGGCTGACGGTCGAGACGACCGACGACCGCAAAAGGTAGTAATAGCTGATAGCTGATAGCTTTAGGAGGGAAACACCATGCAAGAGATAAAGGCGACTATGGACGTTCGCAAAGTTAGCCCGACAGTTAGCATTATTGACATCCAGGGCGACATCACCGCTTTTGCCGAGGACGCGCTCATGGAGGCATACAACGGGGCTAGCACGCCCACTACACGCACTATTATCCTGAACTTCACCGGCTTGCAATATATGAACAGTAGCGGCATCGGCCTGCTCGTGACCCTGCTGATTCGCATCAACCGCCAGAAGCAGCACCTGCTGGCCTACGGGTTGAGCGAGCACTACCGGCACATATTCGAGCTGACCCGCCTGAACGAAGCCATTGGGATATACGACACCGAGGACGAGGCGTTGGCAGCCGCCCGCTAGTCCTTTATTGGCGCTTACCGCCAGGAGATAAAGAAGATGAGCACCTCACCTATCCAACCAACGACCTCTACTGAATCAACCGAGCAGCAACCACGCGACGCCGCCTATTGGGCGCACGACATCTCCACTCTCAAGGTGGCCGCCATGCCCGACGAGGCTATCAACCTTAACGTGGAGGGGCGGCGTGTCGTGGGCCCGCTGCAAGGGTTCGGGCCGATGTGGCAAAAGACCTACCGCGTATACCTGCGCGGCTCGGAGGCAAGCCCCACCGACGTTATCAAGACCTGGAAGGAGAACTTCCCCAGCTTCTGGCCCGCAGGCAACCGCTTCTACGGGCCGATCACCGGCATCGCGCCGGGCGAGGTGGCCGTGCTCAACCTCTCTATGGGCGGCATGCCCCTCTCCACAGGCGTGCTCGTGCTGTATGCCGATGAGGAGTCGTTCAC
>JBBSGN010000667.1:0-2528 GCA_038254085.1 Chloroflexia bacterium
GCCCACCGTCGCCCCGCCCTGGCCCGTCGAGTTGCCCGTAGTCGGTTGCTCCTGGGGTGTGGTCATGGCCTCCGGCGTCATCATCGCTTCGGGCGTGGAAACGCCCTCCGGTGTTGCCTCCGTCACGGTAGTGGGGGCCGCCTCGGCCTGCGCTCGCACGTCGGCGGGCACGTCTATCTTTATCGAAGGGTCGTTCTGCTTGGAGATGTTCATGGTGGCGTTGATCTTCAAGGCGGGCACGGCGGTCGGTTGAGGTCCACCGGGCGTGGGCGTGCCCGCGAAGGCCGCCGCCATGTTCTGTGCGACTTGCATCAGCGGCCCCAGGTTCATGTCGAGGCTGATCCGGTGGATGTACTTGGTTTTCGGGTCAATCCACAAGCCGCCCCCGCCTATAGGGGGCATATCCTTCAGTTGGTTCTTCATTGCCTCGCCCTGGTCGCCCATCATCTTCGTCAGGTCAATCTTGAAGGTGAAGTGCTGGGTTTCCACCCCGTCCAGGGTATCGCGCCCCACGTCCCGCCAGTCCGAGCCTGCGTTCAGTATCGAGTCCAGTCCCTGCGCGGGGTTCCCGCCCGCCGTGATGTTCTCTGGGTTTATCAAACCGTTAGGGTTGCTGTTGCTCTTCTCTTCCTTCTTGACGTACTTGCCGTTCGCGTCCTTCTGGAACGTTGTGCCGCCGACCACGAGTTGCTCGATGCTCTGGCTGCCCACTGTGCCCTTTGCAGTGGTAGTGTCAGGGGCCACAAAATCGCCTTCGAGCTTGACCGGCTGCGTGATAAAATCGCTCGGGTTCAGGCTCAACTCGTAATGATAGCTCTTCAGGTCCTTCAACTGGGCTATCGCGCCATTGATAGTCTGTTGGTCCGCTGAGGTCGCCTCCATACCCGCGCCACCCATAGCCTGCGCCGTAGTGGGCGATGACGGGACGGGAGTCGGGCTGGGCGGAACGGGAGTAGCTGTGGGCGGCGTCTCGCCCCCACACGCATACAGGCCCACCAGCGCAAGACAGGTGATTATTACACTAAGCAAGATTGACTTTGTACGATTCACTTGTTTCCTCCTTGATACTACAACTATGGTTTGGTCGGAGCGGTGGTTGCCCCAGGCGCGATGGGAGCCGCCGATGTAGGCTGCGCCTGGGGGGCCGGTTGCGACTGGTCCAACCCGGGCAGAGGCACCTCCGGCACCGGCAGGCCGCTCGTGCATGCCGGATTTTGCACGTTGAAATTGAGCAGTATTTTCACATCGTACTGCTTGCGCGTATCGCATATCCACTTGATGAAGCCGTTCGTCCGCTCATCGGTGGTGCCTGCGGCGGGCATGTGATCGTTCGCCATGACTGTGTATACCACATTTGACACCACTGCGCGCTTGTACTGGCCCTCTGTGATATTCTTCTTCTTCAAGAAGTCCACGAACGACTGGCCTTGCGGTATGTCGCTCACCTTCGCTTTCTCGACAAGGCTCGCCTGCTGAGGCTCGGTCGGGTATACTCCTTCCTTCTTGGCCTGCTGCACGATCACCTCAAGATTTATCAGCTTGTCCAGAGAGTCTGACTTGAGGATGTTGAGCATCCTCGTGCCCGTGATCCCCTGGAAGTTATTTATAAGCGACGCGGAGAATGGGTCAGCGAGGGCGGCTGCCTTGTCCCTCTGTACCCGCTCTTCATACTCGCGCGTGTAGATCGGCGCCCCATTCACGGTCGCCACAACAGCCCCTTCGCCGGTTTCGGGCACCCCAACCGAGGTGGTCGTCCCCTGGACCTTCGCTAACAAGAAGTATAAAGCCACAGCGAGCGCCACCGCCAGCACACCCACCACCAGGATTGGCAATATCGGCAGTGAAAACCCTCTGGGCTGGACGATGGGCCGCGATGGCCCTCTGCCACGCGCCCTGGGCGGCATTCGGTACGCGGGCTGGCGCTGTGAGGGCGCCACCGACTTTGTCTCTCGATGCGTCTGAGTCGCCGCTCCTGCTGCAATAGATGACCTCGACGATGCAGGTGCGCCAGTCTGTGACTTGCGGCCTGCCGCCAGCCTCGCATCGAGAGCCACCCGTTGCGCTGGATCTACCAGCGTGTCGCGGGCCTCGTTCAGGCTTTCCAACTTCGCCATCGCCGCCCGGTCGCCTCCCTCTGCCTGCTTCTCATAGCGGTCGAACAATTTGTCGTATGCATCCTCAATCGCAGCAGTATCCGCATCATGAGGTATACGCAGCACTTCATACGGATCAAGCTCTGCCAAACAAACACTCCTATCCAGGCGTAAAACGCAAAAAAACCTCTTACGTTCCACTTTTTACGCTTTACGAGTCAAACTCCTGTTTCATCTTCTCGCAGAACGCCACAATCTGCTCCCACGGCGCTTCGTCTTCTCTCACCTTTAGGAGCCCGAACACATTGGCTCCCTTAATATGATCCGGCAAATTGTGCGGTTTGGCAACCATATGGCAGTGGACATGGTGAAAGCCCTCGGCTTCGGCCAGGCAAATTGAATACTCCTTTTCGCACCCCGTTTCCCTGAACAGGA
>JBBSGN010000668.1:0-2528 GCA_038254085.1 Chloroflexia bacterium
CGGGGTGCTCTCGATGCTCTACGACGGGGCAAAGGTCAGCGCTCAGCTGGACGGGGACGCACAGGCTGCAGTGCGTGCCCGCTCAGCCGCGGAGCGTCTGATTGAGCAAGATGCGATGTAGAAGGTAGACCAACGAAACTACATATAGAATCATTGCCCGATAAACCCAGTAGCCGAGTGGGTACACCTGAATGGGTACACCTGAGTGGGTACACCTTATAGCAAACGTCGCGGAGTAAAAATTCGCTTCTTACAAGGAGGTTTCGATGCCCAGAGTTTGCGTTTTCGACGTGAACGAGACGCTGCTGGATCTCTCGGCTCTCGACCCGCACTTCGAACGCGTCTTCAGCAACGCTGCCGTGCGTCAGGAGTGGTTCGGCCAGATGATACATTCCGCCCTCGTCTCGACGGTTACCGGTGCCTACTCGGACTTCGGTAGCGTAGGTGCCGCTGCACTGGAGATGACCGCCGAACTACACAGTGTGAAACTTTCCGATAAAGACCGCCAGCGCATCCTGGGTACAGTGCAAGAGCTACCACCTCACCCCGACGTGCGAGAAGGTCTCGAACGTTTGCAGGATGCGGGGCTCCGTCTGGCTACCCTGACAAACTCCACACAGCAAGTAGCCGAGAGTCAGATGGAGAACTCCGGGTTGCGCGAGTACTTCGAGCAAGTGCTCTCGGCGGACTCTGTGCAGCGCCTCAAGCCTGCAGCCGAGCCGTATCGCATGGCTGCACAGAGCCTGAATGAAGAGTTAACGAACATTAGATTGATCGCTGCCCACGCCTGGGACGTTGCAGGCGCCTTAAGGGTCGGTTGCACAGCTGCATTCGTAACCCGCCCGGGGAAGGTGCTCGACCCGCTTGTTGAGCCGCCAGACGTGGTCGGACAGGATCTGCGGGAAGTGGCACAGAAGATCTTGGAAGCCGAGAAGGAAGGATAGTCAAAAGCGCCTGCACGCCGGCCTCTATTTACCCTTCTGACTAGAAGGAAGGGAAGGAAGGGTTCTCTACAAATCGTTCCTCAGCGTGCATGGATTCTACGACTATTATCCAACCTTAGCCGTCCTTCGCCTCGACAGTGTCCTGGATTGCCTCGTTGTACTCGGTGACCAACCCTTGGTAGCCGTTGACCCTCTTGGCGATGTTTTCTCCTGCGAGGCCCTCGTCTGCGAGCTTCTTCTTCACTGAGACCGTAGCGAAGTAGACACCTAGATAGTAGGGCTGTAGTTGCTCAAGCGTCATAGCCGGCTTGTCGGGGCGTACGGTCTCGTTCTCAGCCTCTTCCGCGGAAATTCGGATATCAGGCTCACCCTCACCATACTCCTCGCCGTTGCTGTCTACCCTATCCAGGATGTAGAGTAAGGACTCCTCCTCCGGACGGTCAGCGAAGTCGATGCCCCCAGAGTAGAGGTACTGCACCGTAGCCGACTTGTCGAGGGCTACGATTGCTGGCTCAGAGACATCTTCCTCCTCGTTCCACAGACCGCAACGCTTTATGAGCTCCCCCCGTGGGTCGCTGAGGAGGGGAAAGGGAAGATCAAGTTTGTCCACCATCGCTGAGTTGTGACTTGGTGGGTCAACGCTGATACTGGCTAGCCTAACTCCGCGCTTCTCAAACTCTTCATGGTCTCTGGCAAAGCTGACCAGCTGCCCATTGCAGTACGGTCACCAGTCACCTCGGTAGAAGACGAGCATCAAGGGAGCTTCGGCAAGCTCGCTGCGTAGGTCGAAGGGCTCTCCCTTCTCGTCCGGTAGTATGAAAGTCGGGAACTTCTCCCCAACGCCTATGTTCGCCATACATTGCTCCTTTCAGTACTTTAGAGGATATGTACCTCCTGCATAGATTTTTGAAGGCTGGAGCCCCTTGAGAAGGAGCACGGTCTGCCTAAGCCTGCTCCGCAAGCAGCTCCTTGGTAGTAAGGTCTAGCTCGCTCGTGATCTCTATGCTACCCATGATGGACCGGGCAACCGGACAACTGTCGGCGTACACGTCGACCACGCGCTCTATAGCCTCGCGATCCTTCTCCTCGGCGGTGAGGTGGAGAGTCTGTTTGATCCGCTTGACCACGAGCACCTTGTTTTCCGTCTCTATCTCTCCGACCGTGTCGGCGTAGAGACCGTCCTTGTCGAAGGAAACTTGACGCGCTGCCAGCGCGCCTGAGAAGGTACCCAGCAGTCAGCCACCAGCCGCTGCGACCAGGTAATCGAGGGTGGACGAGTGTTGCTCCTCGTCGTCGGGGGAGACACCGTAATGCTCGGCGACCTCACTGTGAACCCCAAAGAGCACCGGTTCTTCTTCCCCAGGGACATGCGCTCGACGGGTCTTCCCCTCTACCGGCTCCACCTTCACTCGCGAGACGTAGGTTACGTCAGCCATCTGTACTTCTCCTTACCGCAACGTATTTGACGATTCTTTTACCCTACGAACAAGAATCGCACACAAGGGCCGGAGTCTCTCGTAGCATCTTGGCTCCCTTGTCGTTAATTCCTCACGAATGCTGCTCTGCGAGCTCCTTGTATGCCGC
>JBBSGN010000669.1:0-2520 GCA_038254085.1 Chloroflexia bacterium
CAAAAAACCCCCCCCCACCCGGTTTTTTTGCGTGGGGGTGTTATTTACCCCCCCCTCTACCCCTACTATCTAGTCCTGCCTGAATATTCTTACCCTCCTAAAAGGCTCTTTTCCCCGGCTTATCGAAGCGAGGTTATAGCGTTCGGCCATTTGGTGCTGGAGGCGGCGGATGTGGGCTGGTTGGGGGGTGAGGTCGCTGGCGCGGGCCGTTTCGAGCACCTGGTTGATGGCGTCCTCGGCCTCCTCGATGGCGTTGGTCATGGGGTCAACCGGCGGCGCTACGTCGAATACATTGCCCAACGCCGAGCCTATCTGGGTGGCCGTGTTGCTCTTGAGGACGAACACCGGCACGCCCTTCTGCTCGGCTTGGCGCAGCGTCTGGGGGCTTTTGCGGTAGTAGTTCTTGAGGGTCATCACCATGTCGGCGTCGCCCATCTCGCGCACCAGCGTGGCGGGCACCCGCAGGTCTTTTATGGCGTCCTCAAGGCGGTTGCGGCTCACCCCGAACGGGTATATCCGTAGAGGGTCTTTGGCGGTGGCCTTCGAGGCGATGTTCATCGCACCCACGCCCAGCCGCGCCTGCTCGCGCTGCCGCTCTTCTTGCTGGGCCTGGGCGAGACCGCGCTCGCCGTAACCCTCGTCTACCGATGCCTCCGGCTCGTTGGCCTCCTCGGCGTATTCGGCGGCCTGCCCCCGGTCAAAAGGGAAGAAGCCTCCGCCTCCACCACCTCCTTGCCGGTTGCGGCCTTGCTGCGACCGCGCTCCGAAGGGCGCACGGTCGTTCCTCATCGCGGGTGACTGCGGGCTTGTGTTCGCCATCTGCCTGCGAGGGGCGCTAGGTAGGCCGTTGCCGCCCCGGTCGTCATAGCCGCGACGACCACCTTCGCGTCGGGCGTGCGGACCGGCTTCGCTACGCCCCCGGAAAGGCGCGACGGGCACGATCTCGGTGTGGATGCTGCCGTCGGCCAAGCGTGTTCTTATCTCCGGTGGTACGACCTCGCCACGCAGCAACGAGTCGACCACCTCGGCCACGTCTCGATGCACGGCCACGCGCTCGCGGTCCAGTATCTCCACCATGATGTCGAAGGTGGGCGGGGCCTTGCGCTCCAGCACCGACTTCTGGGTGCCTCGCCGCCGGGCCTCCTCGTCGCCCAGCGTGACGGTTTGGATACCGCCTACCAGGTCGGAGAGGGTGGGGTTTATCATCAGGTTTTCGAGGCTGGTGCCGTGCGCTGTGCCGATAAGCTGTACGCCGCGCTCGGCAATCGTGCGGGCGGCCTGCGCCTCAAGCTCGGTGCCTATCTCGTCAATAATGATCACTTCGGGCATGTGGTTCTCCACAGCCTCGATCATGACGGCGTGCTGGCGCTCAGGCAGCGGCACCTGCATACGGCGGGCGCGGCCAATCGCGGGGTGCGGGATGTCGCCGTCGCCCGCGATCTCGTTGGAGGTGTCAACTATAATCACCCGCTTGCCCAGCTCGTCGGCCAGCACGCGGGCGCACTCCCTCAGCAGGGTGGTCTTGCCCACGCCGGGAGGCCCAACCAGCAGAATACTCTTGCCGGTCTCCACCAGGTCTTTGATAATGGAGAGGGTGCCGAACACCGCCCGCCCGATGCGGCAGGTGAGACCCACCACGTTGCCCCGGCGGTTGCGGATGCAGGAGATACGGTGCAGGGTGCGCTCGATGCCCGCACGGTTATCACCCCCGAACTCGCCGATATGCTCAATAACATAATCAAGCTCGGCCTGAGTAACGTCGTTCTCACTGAGCATGTGCTCGCTGCCCCGGTAGCGGGCCTCCGGCTTGCGCCCCAGGTCCATAACCACCTCGAGGAGGTTGACGCGGTTGTTGAGAGCGCGCAGGGGCCTCACCAGGTGAGGCGGCAGCGCGTCGAGCAGGGCTTCGAGGTCGTCGGTGATGACGTGCTCGCCGCCGTCGCGCACTATTTCGTTGGGGTTGGCGGTCGTCTGACGCGCCATCGCATCAACCTGGGCGGGCGTCAGGCCGGGCGCTCTGTCAATGTGTGGCAGGTCCGCCTCCGAACCTTCGTACCTGAATCCAGCGCTTTCTTCACGCATATTAGCCATAGCTGTTAAAAGTTCACCCCTTTTGTTGGGTTAGCTGCCTGTGCCGGACGACGGACTATGGGCTATAGACGATGAAAGCGCCCTCTATGGCTGTTGTCTACAGTCCTACACAGGTCAATTTCTAGGTTCTTCCGCTTGCAAGGTTGATGCCAGCTAAATGAGAGCACTGTATTGCGCTGTGTTGCTCTGAGATAGTGGCCCACTTATATAATACCAGGTTTGCTATTAGCTTTGCCTGGCCCTTCGTCATTTACAGCGAAGCGATGTTCGGGATAAAGCGAAAAGGGATAGCCAAGTAAGTGCCAGGGATAGTGATTCCTCACTTCGCTCGGAATGACAAAGGAGAAGCGGTTCGTCCCTGGGCCACTGAGCGTCTACATCGAAACCTTGCAATCACTCACAACTCACAACGCACAACTCGCCGCTCGA
>JBBSGN010000670.1:0-2517 GCA_038254085.1 Chloroflexia bacterium
CCTCTTCCGCAGGTCCGAGCAGATCGAAACACCCCAGGCTCTGCTCGTCTACCCGCGTTACGTGCCGGTAGAGAGGCTAGGCATCCCGGCCCGCCAGCCTTTCGGCGATTTCAAGGCCGTCCAGCACCTGGCTACCGACCCGATGCGTATAAAATCGGTGCGCGAGTACGCATACGGCGATAACCCGCGCCACATACACTGGAAGGCCACCGCGCGGCGCGGGGAACTCCAGACCAAACTGTTCGAGCCTGCCGCCACCCCGCAACTGTTTATATTCTGCAACCAGGACACCTTCTCGCACATCTGGGAGGGGATTGACCCTGAGACGTTGGAGCTTACCATCACGGTAGCGGCTTCGCTGGCGAACCACGCACTCGAAGAGGGTTACATGGTGGGGTTGCAGGTGAACGCCTTCGCAGGCTTCTCGGACAGGCAGGTGAAGTTGGTGCCCAGCCGCGACCCCGACCAATTCACCCGCATATTGGAGAACCTGGCCCGCATCAAGGGCTGGTCGGGCCTCCCGATGGAAGACTTGATACGAGCCGAGCGCCGCTCCCTCCCGGTAGGCGCGACCATCGTAGTGGTGACGGGTGTAGTGACTGACGACATGCTGGACATACTGGTGGCGTTGCGCCGCGCCGGCCACCCGATCACGCTGGTCGAGACCATAGGCTCGCAACGCGCCGCCAAAGTGACCAGGGGCGGTTCGGGCGACGCCCTTCGTATGCAAGGCATAACTTACTACCTGGTAGACGCTATCGGGCGCGCAATGGACATCGAGCAACTCAGCTTCTGACGGAGTACCGAGCTGCGAGTTGCGAGTTGTGAGTTGCGAGTTGCGAGTTGTGAGTTCTGTGATTGACAATCCGTTTTGAGGGATAACAACTATGGCTATCGCGTTACCTAGACGAATAAGCAACGCGGCCCTGCCGGTGTGCCTGGCGGGGATGGACGGGTGCTGGATATATATTGTGGCTTCGCTCATAAGCGCGAACGTACTTATACGGATCGCCTTTATTCCGGTGCCTTCGCCGGTGGCGCTGGCGGCGCTCGAGCTGGCGGCCTGGTGGCTGGCCTCGCGCCTGCTGGACCACACCAACCTGCCCATGCCGGTCGTGCAGGCGCTTTCGGGCGTGGCCGGCCTGCTGGCCGCGATCCTGGTGGCTTTTGTCACCAACCCTCCAACCGGCGATATCGGGCGGTGGGCGCAGGTGTCAATCTACGGCATCATTACGGGCCTGGTGCTGTGGTTCCTGGGGGGCTATCGGGCTTCCGCGCGGGCCGGTTTCACACAGGCATACAACAACTTCCGCATCGGGCTGTTTGCCATTGCCGCCATGGGCATCCTGACAGCCATCCTGGCGGGTTCGAGCAGCGAGTATATCTGGGCCAGCCTGGGCGGCGCTACCCTGTGGTTCTTCGCCTGGTCGCTGGGCGCGCTGGCGCTGGGCAACCGCCAGGTAGTGCGCGAAGAGTTCGGCGAGACGCGCTCAGGGGCGTGGGGTCCGGCGCTTATCACCAGCATCGTCATCATACTTATCGTGGGGGCAATAGCGGGGGCCTTCGGCGGACAAAACCTGATAGACACCGTAGAGAAGCTAGTGCAGGGCGTGCTGCTGCTCGTAGGCACTCTGCTATACGCCGTTATCTACGGCCTTCTGTGGGGCCTGTCCCTCATCAAGATAGGGCCGCTAGCCATAAAGCAGAAGACCCCGAACGACCCCGACGAAAACGTCTTCACGCCAGGCAAGACCTTTAACCCTGGAGACAACAGCCCGTTCAGCATCCCGGCAGAGTACCAGACCCTCTTCATCTGGGTGGGGGCGGCGCTAATGGCGTTGGTAGCCATATGGCTGATCACGCGAGGGTTGAGGCGCACCCGCCGGGGCATGGAAGATTCCCCAGCCGAAGAGCGCGAAAGTCTGGGGTCGTGGGGCTTGCTATGGATGCAGTTCAAGGCGTGGCTGGACGCGCTCATGGCCCGCTTCCGTCCCGCCTCTGCCACCCAGACGGGCGCTGATGAGGACGACCTGGCCGCGCTCATGGGGCGACCCGAATGGAGCGGCACGCTTACCGTGCGGCAGATTTACTCACACTTGCAGTCGCTGGCGGGCAAGATGGGCCACCCACGCGCTCCACAGCAGACGCCTGTGGAGTACCTGTCGGTGTTGTCCTCGTTCATGCCGCAACTACGCCCCGATTTTATGGACATAACAGCCGCCTACCTGGAAGCGCGATACGGCCCACTGCCCGCCTCAGCGCCCGCCGTCATGTCGGCCAACAACGCCTGGAAACGGGCCGAGCCAGCATTGAAGGCGGCGGCTGCTGGTCAGGGGAGATGAGCGACGACGGACGACGGACGACGGTAGTTATCAGCTCACCTTACGCAGCCAACTCATTGGATGGTAGACTAAAAGCATGACGAACAAAGAATTGCTTGATCTGTACACGGATTACCTGATTAGCTCCTTTGGGCAGACTACAGGCACGGGGTTGAGTACGTTGCTGGGAGGGAGC
>JBBSGN010000671.1:0-2515 GCA_038254085.1 Chloroflexia bacterium
TCCTGCCGAAAGTTGTGGGTGCCATTGCCTATTCCACACGCTACAGAGTTGGGCATCTAATCGCGGCGCTGTAAATTTGGAGCAGATTTGGAATAGATTTGGAGCTGGAACATGACATTCAACATTCGCCAAAAGGTGTTTGATAAAGATGCGGACTACCTGGAAGAGAGTGCCATCAATTGTCAGGACCAGTTGATGAAGCTGTTCGCGGCGTCACCCGAAGGGCAGGGTCTGCTAAACGAGGGCCACGACCTCGGATGGGCAAGTATGATGCTGGAGTTCGGCATAAGCTATATTGGGGTGACTCCGCCCCAAATGTCACCTACCAACCTGGAAGAAATCGTCTTCGAGATATTCCCCCGCAAGGTATCGGCTCCACCGGAGGAGGCTGGAGAAGCGATCCTCCAGTTACAGGCTTTCTGGCGCTTCTTGCAGAGCAAGTTTGGTCTGAAGAACGCTGAGGCCTGTCTCAAAGTGGTTGCTGACAAAGCGATTCCCAGGCTTGAAAAGGAAATGGGCGATCCTGCCAACTTCGGCATTGCCAAGTCAATGGTGATGATGGGTTTGGAACGTGGCTTCGACATATCCACCCTAGAGGGAATGCAAGCATGGACAGACACCTACGATAACGAAATAAAGGCCGGGACAGGGCTACCCATTCCCTTGCCGGGCGAGAAGAGCAAAAGCGCCCGCACGGTGCATCAAAAGATCAAACGTCAGATGGCCAGAGAGAGCCAAAGAAGAAACCGCAAGAAGAAATAGTGCGTGCCTTATGGCGTAGCAAGGGAGGTCACATGTATTATGAGGATCATGAAGGGAGGTAATAGGTAGTATGACGAACCCAGTCCTCAAGCAAGCAATTCTTGAGATTGTAGAGAGCCAACTCCGTGACAACGACCCTCCCGAAACAGGGCAGACTCTAAAGCGGCTAGAAGCTGCGGGATACTCACGTGAGACCGCGATAGAAATGATTGGAACTGCTGTAGTTGGAGAGATTTGGCAGGTCACGCACGAACACAAAGCATTTGATCGCAAGCGTTTCAAAGCTTTGCTCGACGAACTTGAATAGAGTTGCGTGTCGAACGTCGAACGTCGCGCATGCAAATTCCGCACACTACAGGCATCTCGGGTCGGGCTGAGCATGAACTCTACGGTGTCCCCATCGGAATCCACCGCTCGGGCGCAGAAGGCGCGGGAGACAGTAATGAACTACACTGGCAACGGAGATGTTTATAAGGAAGGGCAGAAGGTGGCTCGTGTGCGGTATGACCTGACACAGACGACCTGTAGTGTGCAATTACTAGTCCGTGCGTGGCTGGGGTGCTATGCAGCATGAGTATCAGCCCGATAATAGTCGTGGATGACCCCTCCCAGTACATCTCGGCAGTGAACTCTACCACTCGTGGCAAGTCGCCTCTCCGCCAGTGGAATTGGAACCCGTTGGCCGATACCCTGGTGTGCTCGGCGATGGTTGTAATACTCGACGTACTCGGCCAGCACACGCCGCAGGTGCCTCTCGCCGATAATAAGAAGATGATCCAGGCATTCCTCTCTCACCGTCCTCACCCATCGTTGGGCAAATGCGTTGGCCTTTGGTGATCGGTAAGGCGTAAGTACTGCCTCGATGCCTTCTGCCTCGAACACTGTGTTGAAGGAGAATGTGAACTTAGCGTCGCGATCATGAATTAGGAAGCGCACGGGCACCTTTTGATCTCCCACGTCCTGTGAGTCCCAAACGAAATTCCGTGCCTGCTGAGTAACCCACACCCCGGTCGGGTGGCCAGTGCAGCCAGCCAGGTGCACCCGCCGAGTGCCGAGTTCGATGAAGAAGAGCACGTACAGGGTCTGCAGTCGTATGGTCTCGATGGTAAAGAAATCACACGCGACCATCTGGCCGGCGTAATGACCCAAAAACGAACGCCAAGTGCTGCCCTGTCGGCTGCGCTTTGGAGAGGGTCGGATCTTCCGGCGTCTGAGGACGTTTCTTACGCTGGATCGGCTGACGTGGTATCCAAGTTTGAGCAGCTCCCCTTCGATCTTGCTATAGCCCCACCTCGGATTCTCGGTGGCCAGCCATACAATTAGCTGTTCCAACTCTGCTCCAACGCGAGGTCTGCCAACCCGTCTAAAGGTCCACTTACCCCTGACCAGTTGTCGGTGCCAGCGGAGCACGGTGTCGGGCTTGAACAGCAGGAGAGCCTCGTCGAGTTTGCGGCCCGTGATCTTGGAGCATCTTCTGAACTGGGCAGCGAGCACTGCCAAAATGCCTTTCTCCCAATTGGAAACGCGGGGCGACTGAGGGAGCTTGCGTTGCAAGATGCGCAATTGGTGACGCAGCAGGAGTATTTCCAGATCTTTCTGCTGGGCTGACGAACCCTTGTCGTACAGCAGCTCCAGGAGCAACCTGAAGATATGCAGGACCAGGTAAACATAGATGTGCATGGTCCAAGCATAAGCGGGGCGGAGTGCTTGCACAAGGGGCCGACACGCACCAGACGAATAATTGCACACTACA
>JBBSGN010000672.1:0-2510 GCA_038254085.1 Chloroflexia bacterium
ATCGTCGAGCCAACCTCCGTGCCCGCCATCGCCTCGGCCCTGCGCCATCTCTTGTCCAACCAGGTCATGCATAGCGAGTACCATCGCCGCGCACTGGCTCGCGCAACGCGCTTCTCCTGGGACCGCACCGCCCGCCTGACCAGAGAGGTTTATGATGCGGTGTTGGGAGAGACGGACGATAGAAGGCAAAAGACAGAGGGCAGTGGGCAGGAGCTAGTACGGTAAGGTGCAGTCTCTGTGTAGTTGCCTTTGGTTGCTAAACTCCCCGACCATCGGCTCGACAGTAACCCCCGACACCCCCAACTTGCATTTAGCGGCGGTTGTGCTATAATCTCTGCGGTCCTCTTGAGGGTGGGCCGCGCGTGTGCGCGCATTGTGAAGGAGTGGAAGCGTCAATCAGGAATCACCAGAAAGGAGCAAAGTTTTGGCTAAACCGAAGGTTTTGACGGTGGCCGCGCTGGCGACATTGCTCGTCCCGGCGGTGTCGGTCTACTATACTACCCCGGCCTCGGCTGCCGATTTTGGGGATCCCGCGTTCCAGCGCGTGTGGACCCGCACCGACAAGCCGGTGGCCGACAAGACGGTCGTGCGCTCGTGGTACTGGGGTCCGGTGCCGGGCGAGACCAAGACCGAAAAGTATGCAGAGGGGGCGGGCGGCACCCGCAAGGTGCAATATTTCGACAAGAGCCGCATGGAGATCAACGACCCCAACGCTGACAAGAACAACCCGTTCTTTGTCACCAACGGCCTCCTCACCGTTGAGCTTATCTCCGGCAAGATGCAGGTGGGCAAGAGCCAGTACGAGACCCGCTACTCGGCCAATATCGCCCTCGGCGACGTGGACGACCAGACCGGTCCCACCTACGCCACCTTCAAGCTGATCGCCAACTCGCCTCTTGGCGACCACCCGGCCATAGACCAGACCGGCAAACTGGTCGTGCAGAACGTCAACAGGGCCGGCATTGTGGCCCGCGACCCCGCGACCGAGAAGTACGGCGTCAAGTACGGCTTCTACAACGCGGAGACGAAGCACAACATCGCCGACAAGTTCTGGGACTTCCTTAACCTGTCAGGCCCAGTGGTAGGCGCGGACGGCAAAGTGACCAACGCTAAACTGTCCGACCCCTGGTTCTACACCACCGGCTATGCCATCTCCGAGCCATATTGGTCGAGGATGAAGGTGGCGGGCCAGGAGAAGGACATCCTGGTGCAGCTCTTCGAGCGCCGCGCGCTTACCTATGACCCCACCAGCCCGGTGAAGGGCTTCGAGGTCCAGATGGGTAACATCGGCGCGCACTACTACGATTGGCGTTACAAGGACGCGGGGCAGCAGGCCTTCCCCAACCCCACCGTGTCACCCGTGTCGGTGCCCGCAGGCGCGCTCGGCTCGCCCGATAACCCCATCAGGATGGCCTTCGTGCCGTCCGCCAACAGCACCAAAGTGCTTGCCAGTGGCGAGCCTCTAGGCAAGCTACTCGGCCAGGTGACGGGCTACAGCTTCAAGGTAAGCGTGCCTACCTCTTACGCCGCCGTTATCGAGGCTATGGGTTCCAACAATGTAGAGGTCGCCTGGCTCGCGCCTTTCTCCTACGCGCTTGCCAACCAAAAGTACGGCGCTCAGGTGATCTTGTCCACCGTGCGTAAAGGCTCGCTCACCTACCCGTCGGTGTTTATCACCGCCGATCCGAGCGTCAAGTCGGTAGCCGACCTCAAGGGCAAGAAGTTCGCCTACGTTGACCCCGCATCGGCTTCGGGCTATCTCTATCCATATGCCTACCTGAAGGGTCTGGGTTTCGATCCCAAGACCTTCTTCAGCGAAACTGTGTTCGCTGGCGGGCACGATAAAGTAGTGACGGCTGTGTACAACGGCCAGGTAGCAGGCGGCGCATGCTTTGGTGGCCCGCTCGACCCCCAGACCGGCGCTCCTACCGACGCTCGCTCGCTGATCGCCAAGACCAAGGGCTTCGAGGATGTATACCAGAAGGTACACATCATCGGTGAGACCCAACAGATACCGAACGACACCGTGTCTGTCCGCAAGGGTCTCGACCCGGCGATGGTCAAGCAGATACAGAACGGCCTGCTCTCTCTGACCAATAGGCCCGATGGACGCTCGATCCTGTACGACCTGTATGCGATAGACGACCTGGCCCCGGTGAACGACGCCTTCTACGACCCACTGCGCCAGGTGGCCCAGGACGCGGGTATCACCAACTTTGAGACCCTCTTCCCGACACCCGTACCCCCCACGCCTACAGCCGTCAAGCCGTAGCAGGCATATAACAGCAGAGCAATAGATAAGCCACCCCTTAGGGCGAGCGCCGAAACAAGTTGATATTATAGGGGAGATGTGTCATGCTGGCAAGCATGATGCAAGCCAGTCGAACAGAGAAATATAAGCGCATGCGCGAGATGCTCAATGAGAAACAGTGGAGACACTATCTCGCCCTGGAAGCGGCAGAGCGAGGCTCGGTGAGGCAAGTCGCACAAGAAGCAGGGGTCTCGTACAA
>JBBSGN010000673.1:0-2508 GCA_038254085.1 Chloroflexia bacterium
CGGTCGGATAGTGGCCTGGCTAAATGATGTTCCCATCGCCGCCACTCGACGATCCCGATTGGCAGCCCTGGCTCCGGCGAGCTGGTCGCGGTCCTCCGGTGAATAAACCAACAGTATCTTTTAAGGGCACAACCCAGAAGTGTCGCTGTAGGACTAGGGAAACTGTTTGATAAATAGCTGGAGGGCTTCTTGGCCGTAGGTTTTGGTGGCACAAGACGTCCGGATAGGGCTTCTTCGCCCCCTCTTGTCGGCTCGTGGAGCTCCAAGGTAGAGCCTACCCGGATTTATCAAACAGTCTCTCATAAGGGCTTCTCGGAAATTAAGCTTTCGGTGTTGCCAGCTCTCGGCAGTTCGTGAATAGAGGAAGAGACGGTGGGAGTCGCCGAGCGCGACGAGGCCGAGCAGCGACGCTCGCACAAGCGGGTAGGGCGGCTTGACCAAAGAAGAGCGATTGGGTGCGCGAGCTGGTGGAGGCGCGGGGCTTGGCTGCTGTTCCTGCCAGCCTCCTCACCGGACTTCTTGCCGATCGAGAGGAGGCCTTCAGCGAGATCAAGGCGCTGCTGCGGCTGACGAGGGCGCGAACCCGCGAAGCGCTCGTCGAGGCGATGGGCCGAGCACTCGACGCGGTGACGGCGCAGGACGTACGTGGCGGTTCTCCTATTGCGGCTATCCTATCGCTCAGTGGTTGTGAAAATTGCTGTAGGTGCGAGTTTTCAGCCAACCACAACATCTTCTGGGATATTCACCTTGCGTCCCCTGTTACTAGTGCTATACCTCTAACATCAGAGCTTTCTATAGCCTTAGTAGGCCTTGACACCTTAGCAGCGAACAAAGAAAGTAGGCGCGCTAGTAGAAAAGGCAACTCCGCCTTGAGGCGGGGACGCAAAGCTACGAACCTCTCTCTAGAGAGAGGTAGGCGAGCTGCCTAACAAGCAAAGGGGGAAGCATGACGTCCCATCCTGCCAGGTCATCTAGGGCTGCAGCTGCTGTCATATTTGCTATCGTCTTTTTCCTGGAGGTCTTCGCCTTTTCGGCGGGCGCCCAGGCGGCCACCACCACCATAGAGGCCGAGAAGATGACCCTCTCTGGTAGCGCCAAGCTGTACCCGGGTGGGACCAAGATCTACATGACGGACACGACGGGAGCAGCCACCGACACTCGTTCGTATGCGGGTAGCCTCACAAAGGTTGACGTTACCGCGTCCAAATACAAGGGTGGCTCGTGTGGTACCACCGACCCCCTGATGGACGTGACGGTGGATGGCACTTCTGTTATGTCCAAGCGCGTGACCTCCACCTCGAACGCTGTATATAGCGCGACACTTGCCTCTCCTATACCGGCGGGCAGTCACACGCTAAAGATCGCTTACGGGGGTGGTCCCGCTTGTTACAACGAGTTGCAAGTGGACAAGGCGGTACTGATCGATGGAGCCTCTCCTACACCGACTCCTACCCCTACCCCTACACCGACTCCTACGCCTACGCCTAGCCCCGGAACGTGTGATATGAGCGTGGGATGCCAACTCATCTCCGTGCCCGCTTACTGGACTCCGCCTTCCACTTACGACACGCAGTTTGCCTCTACCTCCTACAAGGACTCCAAAGGCGCATCTGCCATGAGGATAGCTAACAACGGCAATGGTCCCGGTAGTAGCTGCAACGCCAACCTCAAGGCCCAGATTGACTCCGATCATACGCACGGCATAAAGAACATCGGTTATGTAAATACCTCTGCCGCCCCCGGTACGTCCAACACGACACCTCGTAGGCCCCTGGTCGACGTCTTTGCCGAAATAGACATGTGGTACAACTGCTATGCGATAGACGGAATCTTCGAGGACAACTCTGGCCAGCGCTCAGATACAGACTCGTTTCACAAGAGCGTCTACGACCACATAAAGCAGAAGTCTGGATCTACATCTACCGCGCCCAACGGCAAGTACGATCCGGCCCGCAACGACTACGTAATGATGAACATCGCGTGGAATTTCGACGAGTACAAGATGCAGACGGCTGACATCGTGGTTTCCTTTGAAGACACCTGGAGCTACTACCAGACCAATTGGAATACCTACTACGTTGCCTACTCGCCATTCCTTACCAGTGGTGCATACGGCCCCGAGCGGTTCGCTCAGATAATAGAAGGTACACCCGAGTCAGCTATTGCCCAGGCCGCGCAGCTATCCAAACAGCGTAATACCGGATGGATATTCATAGACAACGACGTGCAGGGGTACCAAAACCTCCCCTCCTCGACGTACTGGGCCACCGAGAACTCTGAAGCCTTGAAGCCTAAGCAATAGCTAATGCCAACCGTTGTTATCCTCATAGCGTCGTCTACGGACAACCAGCAAGTCACTAGCACGAGCGCCACTTGGCCCGTGACGGGCTGTCGCGTGTGTCACCGTGCGAGGCCCCAAAGGGGAGGGCGGACCCAGTGGGGGGGGGGGGGTGGTTGGGGGGGAGTGGGACACGCGCCCCCCCGGTCGGGTTTTGTGTTGTTGTTCAC
>JBBSGN010000674.1:0-2502 GCA_038254085.1 Chloroflexia bacterium
GTGACCGAAAACCAGGGCAAACGGACACCGGGGATAGACGGAGAAATCTGGAATACCCCACAGAAGAAAGCAACGGCCATAAGGGTGCTGCAACGACGAGGCTATCAACCTCAGCCGCTACGCCGCATCTACATCCCAAAAAGCGATGGCAAGAAATTGCGCCCACTTGGTATTCCCACGATGAAAGACCGAGCAATGCAGGCCCTGTACTTGCTCGCCCTTGATCCCATCGCAGAATGTCAAGCCGACCCGAACGCGTATGGGTTCAGGATAGGACGCTCAACTGCCGATGCTATTGGTCAGTGCCACACGGTATTGAGCAACAGAGCAGGAGCAAAATGGGTGTTGGAAGGCGACATAGAAGCCTGCTTTAACATGATAAGCCACGACTGGTTATTGGCCCATGTACCAATGGACAAAGCCATACTCAGGAAATGGCTAAAGGCCGGGTTCATCGAAAAGAACGTCTGGAGACCGACGGACGAAGGCACACCGCAGGGTGGAATATGCTCGCCGGTTTTGGCCAACTTCGCACTAGATGGCTTGGAAGCACGCCTCCGGGAAAAGTACCCGAAAGCAAGCGCCAAAGCTGCAAAAGCGAAAGTGAACCTGTCACGATATGCGGATGATTTTGTCATAACAGGTAGCTCAAAAGAGTTGCTGGAAATCGAAATCAAACCCTTGGTAGAGACCTTTATGAGGGAAAGGGGTCTGCAACTGTCAGCAGAAAAGACCCTCATCACGCACATCGCAGACGGCTTCGACTTTCTGGGCCAGACCATACGCCAATACAAAGATGGCAAAGTATTGGTGAAACCATCGAAGAAGAACATCGCAAGATTCCTGGCCAAGGTTCGGAAAGTGATCACAGACAATGCCCAGGCGACAGCCGGACACTTGATAGCACAACTCAACCCGAAGATACGGGGCTGGGCTAACTATCACCGGCATGTATCGAGCAAGCAAACCTTTGTGATGGTGGACAATGCAATCTTCCAAGCATTATGGCAGTGGGCGGTACGTCGTCACCCAAAGAAGTCCCACAAGTGGGTAAAAGAGAAGTACTTCTATTCGATTGCCCATCGCAACTGGGTTTTCTGTGGAATGGCAGACGGAAAAGATGGTAAACCCTATCGCGTTCGCTTGTTCTACGCGGCAGACGTAGCCATCAAACGCCACACCAAGGTAAAAGGAGAGGCAAATCCTTACGACCCAGCATGGGAAGCGTACTTTGAAGCACGCGTAGGCGTGAAGATGGCACAGAACCTGGAAGGTCGAAGGCAACTCCTGTATCTGTGGCAAGAACAAAACGGGGTCTGTCCGGTATGCGGCCAGAAAATCATCGAACTTACTGGATGGAACAACCACCATGTGGTGAGACAAGTTGAGCGAGGCCGAGATACAGCAGAAAACCGGATACTGCTACACCCGAACTGTCATAGGCAAGTCCATAGTCAAGGATTAGAGGTTGAGAAGCCGCGTTCGGACAAGAGCGTTTGAAAGGCTTGAGCGGCATAAAGGGAAACTTTTACGTGCCGTTCTTAGGGGGCTGGGAGGCAGCAATGCCTCCTGGCTACCCGGCGTTCGGTGAAACCTGGCATAGTAATATGCCAAGGCGCACGGTTCTTACCCTACAATTGGGAACCAGACGAGTTCACTTATCTGGTTGCACGGCTCACCCCACCGGAGAGTGGGTCACGCAGCAGGCACGTCAGCTAGCCTGGACGCTCCAGGACAGGCAGGAGGAGAAGGCTCAGCAATTGCCAATGCGTTTCTTGATACGCGACCGCGATGCCAAGTTCGTGCGGAGCTTTGACACAGTGCTTGCCTCTGAAGGTATAGAGATAATCAAGACACCCTTTCGGGCACCGAAGGCGAATGCTTATGCTGAACGCTGGGTACTATCAGTAAGAGAGGAATGCCTGGACCGATTGCTGATCATAAATGAGGGGCATCTGCGAAGGGTAGTCAGCGAATATACCGACTACTACAACGAGGCAAGACCTCACCAGGGCATTAACCAACGCTGCCCAACACCAATCAATAGAGGTCGCAGAGACGGGCCTGTCGAATGCCGTGACGTGCTTAGCGGCATCATTCATGACTACCATCGGGAAGCGGCATGATCCAAGTCCAGAGCGTGGATGACCTTTCCGCACACTACACGCTATCGAGGACGGGTGGAGCGCACGCGGGAAGAAGGACGGCTTATGTGGCCGCCGCCCGATCGGACGGAACTGCTAATCATCGACGAAGCAGATCGCTTGAGGATGGCGGGGCTAGAACAGTTGCGGGAGGTCAAGGAAGATTCTATGAGGTCTATGGGGCGGCATGGGTTTGGTACTGATCGGGGTGCCTGGCTTGGAGAAGCGGTTGGCACGCTACCCTCAGTTGTATTCACGGGTAGGGTTTGTGCATGGATTTCGGGCATTGAGCCCGGCAGAGATGCACTTCATTCTGACGGCGAAGTGGGCATGAGCGAAGCGGGGGCTAGGGTGGACA
>JBBSGN010000675.1:0-2500 GCA_038254085.1 Chloroflexia bacterium
ACTGGGCGATTCGGGATTGTCCGGCGCCCTCGTTACCAAAGGCGAGTGGGATACGCTCCTGCGTACCTCGGCCTCCGACGTGGTCTTTATGACCTGGCAGTGGCAGCGTGTCTGGTGGCAGCATTTTGGCGCTCAGGAAGCCCAGAAGAACTGTACGCTTCATCTGCTGGCATTGCGAGACGAAGGAGGAGCGCTCACAGCTATCGCTCCTCTTTTTATTGCCTCCGAGCCGCTTCCGCCCCTCAAAAAGTACCGGCAAGGCGATCTCCGGCCCGAAGGCAAAGGAGCGCCCGTCCGCACGGTTCGCATAGTGGGCGGTATAGACGTAGCCGACTACCTCGACCTGATAGCGCCTGCCGACAAGCTGCCGGAAGCCTGGTCCGCTGTGCTGGACTATCTGTTGGAGCGGCGCGACGAGTGGGATGTGATAGACCTGCACTCGCTGCCTCAGTTCTCTCCATCTAGGGAGATAGTTGCCCAAATTGCCCAGCAGAAAGGTCTCGCCGCCCAGGTCTTCCCGGAGGATGTCAGCCCCGTGCTGGCCTTGCCCGATGACTGGGAGACCTACCTGATGAGCCTGCGCAAAAAGGACCGCCACGAACTGCGCCGCAAGGTCCGCAAACTGGAAGGGCGCGAGGACGTGAGATGGTATCTCGTCTCATCCAAAGACGCCAAAGCGATGCAATCAGCCATACAGACCTTCCTCGACCTGCACCGCAAGAGCGGCACGGATAAGGCGCAGTTCATGGACGGGCGCATGTCTGCCTACTTCCTCGATATGGCCTCCGAGCTTGCTAACACCGGCTGGCTCGATCTCGCTATCCTTGAAGTGGACAAGCAGCCCGCTTCCGCATACTTGTCCTTCAAGTACGGCGACCGCCTCTACCTCTACAACTCCGGCTACGACCCCCAATATGCTTCTTACAGCGCCGGTGTGGCCCTACTCGCATACCGCATTCACAAGGCAATAAACGAGGGCCTCCGCTTCTTCGACTTCCTTCGCGGCGACGAGCCGTACAAGTACGACTTCGGGGCCAAAGACACCTACGTATACAGAGCCTTCCTCTCCCCAAAGGACGAGGCATAAAGCTTGCTAGACATAAGACGTAAAACATAAATTACTACGTCACATATCAGACATGGAGAATATTAGATAAATGTGTAAAATCGCAATGATAAGCATGCACACCTGCCCTCTGGCCTGTCCGGAGGCTTTGTTGGGTGGGCGTGAGACGGGCGGGATGAACGTCTACATACGCGAACTGAGCCGCGAGCTTGCCCATCGAGGCAAGAGCGTAGACGTGTTCACCCGTTTCCAGGATACAGAGACCGAACAGGTGCAGCAACTCGGCTACGATGCCAGGGTTATCCACCTGCCCGCTGGCCCCCTCGCTCCATACGACAAGAACAAACTGGTCAACAAGGTGGACCAGTTCGTATCGGGTATCAACGAGTTCGCTCGCCGCGAGGGGACCCACTACGACCTCGTGCATGGGCACTATTGGGTGTCGGGCGTAGCGGCCCATAAGCTCCAAGAGGAGTGGGGTGTGCCGATGGTGCAGATGTTTCACACGCTCGGCCACATGAAGAACAGGGTCGCCAAAACCGCTATTGACCGCGAAGTGGACGCGCGCATCGAGGTCGAGCGCGATGTTATGCGCTGGGCCGACCGGATTATCGCGGCCACCCCTCTCGAAAAGGCCCAGATGACCTGGTACTACGGCGCGGACAAGAGCAAGATCGAGGTCGTGCCAGCCGGTGTGGACACTAGCATCTTCCACTCGCGCGACAGAGCAGAGGTGCGCCGTCAACTCGGCCTGCCCGACCTCGATACCCCTATCCTCCTCTTCGTGGGCCGTATCGAGCGCCTGAAAGGGATTGACACCCTGCTAGAATCGGTGGCGGTGGTCAGCCGCTTCTGCACTGGGCGCGATATCAAGGTGCTGATAGTAGGCGGGGGAGGCCAAACCGAAACCGAGAACGCCGAGCTAAAGCGCATCGTGCAACTGCACCGCGACCTCAACCTGGAGGAGCAGGTCGAGTTCGTCGGCTCCAAGTCGCAGGAGATGCTGCCCCTCTACTACTCGGCGGCGGACGTCACGATCATGCCTTCGCACTACGAGTCGTTCGGTCTAGTGGCCGTCGAGTCTATGGCTTCGGGCACGCCCGTCATCGCTTCCAACGTGGGCGGCCTCTCGTTCACGGTCAAGGACGGTGAGACCGGCTACCTGGTCCCCGAAGAGAACCACTTCGCCCTGGCCGAAAAGGTCTACGACCTCCTCAAGAACCCCGACCTGCGCCTCCGCATGGGAGAAGAAGCCGCCCGCCACGCCCAGCAATACTCCTGGGGCAACATTGCCTCCCAAATCATAGACGTATACGACGAAGCGATCATATCCAGCCGCGGCGTGGCGGGCCGGTGCGTGTGATAGCCTAAACGTAAAGACGCCAAGACGCCAAGACGCCAAGTCGCGAACGACGCGCCCAGATTTCTACTGGG
>JBBSGN010000676.1:0-2497 GCA_038254085.1 Chloroflexia bacterium
GGTCGTCGGTCGTCGGTCGTCGGCTATTACGCTCCCACCGCCCCGACACCCTTGATCCTGCCACTATTCGCGCGGGCCAGCGTTGCGGCGGCCAGGCAGACAGGGCAGCAGGCATCGGCCCAGTCGAACACGGGCGCAGCCTCGTCAGCCTCATGCGCTTTGCGCCGTCTGGCCCTGATCAGCAGCCAGCCTGCCAGCCCTATCACAGCCAGCGCCAACAATAAGGCCCAGGGCGGAATGTTGACGTTGTTGAATATCGAGGTTGCGCCCGGACCCGCCACATAGCCGAGCATCGTATGGAACCCAACGAAGAGGAGTGTACCGGCGAACAGACCTTCAAGGAAGATACGCATCGGCACGGGGGCCAGTCCGCACGCCGCCACTGCGCCTACCCGTACACCGGGCAAAGCCCGGCCCAGCGCCACCGACACCCACCCGCGCCCCTTGACGGTTGCGGACGCCTTGTCCAGCCGCGCTGGAGTTAGCCCTATATATTTCCCGAAACGATAGATAAAGCTGCGACCCGGACCCCGCGCCAGCATGTACTGTATGAAAGCGCCTATCAAGCCTGCCACAATTGCTGATAGAAGCACACCCCATAACGGCAATGTGCCCGCCGCCGCGCGAGCGCCTGCCACCACCATCAGCAAGTCGCCGGGCAGAGGGATCGGCAGCCCTATCTCTTTCAGAAGGATTATCACGAACAGCAGACCGATCCCGTATGTATCCAACAGTTTCAGCGCATCATCCATTTATATAACCTCCCGTTGAAGAGAGAAGAAAGCGGCCAGATAATAGCCGCCGCCGCCCCACCGCAAGTACGCCCTACCCAGATAGTAGTTGCCCGATATTTGCGCCACCTCGTCCAGCCGCCTCGAAACCAACCCCACTATAGCCGGAATCTGCGCGTCTAGTGCCATATATGCGCCCGGCTGTTGCCCTCCTGTTGCCTGTTGTTCGTATGCGTGTTCGTAGGACCACAAAGACGGGTGCCCCCTGGGCGATGAACACCAGGAATTGAGGAACAAAGAACACCAGAACCCTTGCGCCCTTTGCGTTCTTGTGATTTTATTTGCTTGGTTTACCCTTCACACTTTAATTACAACTGGACTACCATTTCGGCTTTACGGTACAATTTACGAATGAGCACGCAAACCGCTGTCGTCCCGACTGAGGCCCCCGCCCCCAGGTCGCCCTGGGAGGCGTTACGCTACCGTGATTTTCGTCTGCTGTGGTCGGGCAATTTTATATCGCAGATCGGCACGCAGATGTCAATCGTGGCGATGGGGGTGCAGTTGTGGGACCTTACGCACGACTACACGGCTGTCGGCTTGCGCGGCCTTTTCAAGCTCATACCTGTGCTGGGCCTGTCGTTGTTTGGCGGGGTGATCGCCGACGCGCTCGACCGCCGCAGGCTCCTTATGCTCACCCAGAGCATCATGGCCTTCGTATCGCTAATGATGGCCCTGGGGACGCAGTTCGGTTGGGCCTCGCCCGCGCTCATCTATGGCCTCACGATGCTGGCTGCGGTGGCTGTGGCGTTCGACAACCCGGCCAGGTCGGCGCTCCTCCCCAACCTGGTGCCACGCCGCTACCTGCCCAACGCCCTCTCGCTCAATATTATCATGTGGCAAATAGCTACGATAGTGGGGCCGGTGGTGGCGGGCGTCTTCCTGCCGCTCCACGCAACCGGCTTCTCCATTATATACTGGATTGACGCTGTGTCGTTCACGGCGATTATCCTGGCGGTCTTCTTTATGAGGACCCGCCCACAGGAAGCCCCCACGCGAGACATCAGCTTCAAGGCAGCCCTCGACGGCCTGCGCTTTCTCCGTAAAAGCCCCATCATTATGTCAACCATGACCCTCGACTTCTTCGCCACGTTCTTTGGGGCGGCGATGGTGCTGATACCGGCCTTCGCGGAGCAGGTGCTGCACCTGGACAGAGCGTATTGGGGCATCTTGTACGCCGCGCCCGCTATCGGGGCTGTGGTTGCCGGGCTGTTCATGTCGTGGGTTGGACATGTACACCGCCAGGGGGTAATCGTGCTGGCGTCGGTGGCCGCATACGGGCTGGCGACGGTGTTGTTCGGGGTATCAACCGCCTTCTGGCTGACGCTGTTGGCGCTGGCGGGCACGGGCGCAGCCGATACAGTGAGCATGGTCATGCGCCAGACGATACGCCAGCTATCCACGCCCGACGAGCTGCGTGGGCGGATGACCTCGGTGAACATGATCTTCTACATGGGCGGCCCCCAGTTGGGCGAGCTTGAAGCGGGCGTGGCGGCCTCGGTAATCGGCCTCGGTCCCTCTATCATGCTGGGTGGCCTGGGCGTGCTGGTAGCTACGGGCGTGATTGGCTGGCTGGTGCCATCGTTAAGAGAGTACGATACGGGGGATATCTAAAAAGGTGAAGACCGCTCACTGTCCTCGGACAGTGAGCGGTCTTTTCATGCGCGGCTCTAATCGAGCCTGTCGAGGAATGGGCACTCCTTCCA
>JBBSGN010000677.1:0-2495 GCA_038254085.1 Chloroflexia bacterium
CCGGTTGTAGCCTCGAAATCTCAGGCTACGTAAAACATATTGAGTAGCTCTCATAGTGCAAACCTAATTGCATTGGGGCAACAATGCATCAGTGAAAAACTGTAGAAGCTGCACGGCTTTAGCCGTTGCGGAGTTGTCACCCACCCTCACCGGTTCAGCAGACCAACACGCGGTAGTTACTTTCACATTACGCGGCTTCTCACCCTCCTGGACCTTCGCGCTTGAAACGAGTCGCTCCCTTAGTTGCTCAATTCTCTTCTGGCGGTCTGCCCGTAGGATTAATGCCTCAGCAAATTTCATGTATCACCTCTATGGGAATAAATCATCTACCGGCATAGTCCAGCCCGGTAAGGCAGGCTCGGCCTCTGCAACCTGCCCCCGACCGTAGATAGTTGGCTCGTTGGGCTTGTCCCTCCGGTAGACCTGCACAACGTCGTCGCTCTGCAAGTCAACATCCCATACTACCTGTGTTCCGGTGGCGAAGTAATCAACGCGCTTTTGGGCTATCTCTTGCTCTGCTGCTGGCCCATAATCGCCCTCGCTCCTGACCTCGACAGCAAAGAGGGGCGGACCCTCGACAAAGCTCATGTCCAGTTCGCCAGTATAAAAGGAAACATCGGGACTAAACGATTTACGGTGTGGCAAGTTGACGGCAAAACCGAGATTATCCGTGCCTGCATAGCCCATATGAGTCCGGCGCGCATACTCATGCAAGCTAACGAAAATCTCTCCGGCTGCGTAATTGGGTATCTTCCCGGTAGGCGACATATGGACGATCTCCCCGTTCACAAGCTCCGCGTTACCACTGACATGGTACAAATCTTCGATTGTTGCTTCGGTTTTGGTTTCCATAACTCTGACCTGTCTTAATATCTTCAAATGCCCAACCTGTGGTATAGCCCACCATCGGGAACTACACCACGTTACTGAACTCCTGCACCCCGAACACCGTCTTTAGCACGTCGGTTATCTCGCCCAGGGTGGCGTAGGCGTGGGCGGCCTCTATCAGGGCGGGCATGATGTTGTCGTTGGATTGGGCGGTGCGACGCACGTTTTCCAGGGCCGTTTGCCAGCGGTGCGGGTCGCGCTCGGCACGCAGGCGGGCCAGTTTCTCGCGCTGCTTGGCTTCGCCCTGCGAGTCCATCTCCAGGATCGGTATCTCCACCGGCTCCTCGGTGATGTACTTGTTGACGCCGACCATGGTCTTGCGCCCTTCGTCAATCTCATTTTGATACCAGTAGGAGGCGCGGGCGATCTCGCCCTGGAAGAAGTTGGCCTTGATAGCCCGTATCACTCCGCCGAGTTCCTCTATCCTGTCGAAATAGTCGTAAGCCTGCCGCTCAAGCTCGTTGGTGAGCGTCTCTACGAAGTAGGAGCCGCCGAGCGGGTCCGCCGTGTTGGTCACGCCCGACTCCTCGGCGATTATCTGCTGGGTACGTAGTGCTATACGAGCCGCCTTGTCGGACGGCAGCGCCAGCGCCTCATCCATCGAGTTGGTATGGAGCGACTGCGTGCCGCCCAGCACCCCAGCAAGCGCCTGTATCGTGGTGCGGACTATGTTTATCTCAGGCTGCTGGGCCGTGAGCGAGCAGCCCGCCGTCTGCGTATGGAAGCGCAGCCAGAGGGAGCGGTCCTTCTTAGCCCCAAAGCGCTCTTTTAGCTCGCGCGCCCAGATGCGACGGGCGGCGCGGTACTTGGCGATCTCCTCGAAGAAGTCGTTGTGAGCGTTGAAGAAGAAGGATAGGCGCGGCGCGAAGTCGTCCACGTCCATACCCCGGTCCACGCACCACTGCACGTAGGCCAGCCCATCGGCGAGCGTGAAGGCCAACTCCTGCGCGGCGGTCGACCCGGCCTCGCGGATGTGGTAGCCCGATATAGACACCGGGTTCCACTTGGGCATTTCTTTGGTGGCGAACTCTATGGTGTCCACCACCAGGCGCATGGACGGCTCAGGTGGGTAGATAAAGGTGTTCTGGGCGATGTACTCCTTGAGGATGTCGTTTTGGGTTGTGCCGCCCAGCTCTTTGCGCGGGATGCCCCGCTTCTCGGCGGCGGCGATGTAAAAGGCCCACACGACGGCAGCCGGGCCATTGATAGTCATAGAGGTGGTTACCTGGTCAATCGGTATGCCGTCGAACAGTGTCTCCATGTCGGCCAGCGACGATACGCCCACGCCCACCTTGCCGAACTCGCCATATGCCAGGGGGCTGTCTGCATCTATGCCGTAAAGGGTGGGGAAGTCGAAGGCGGTGGAGAGGCCAGTCTCGCCATGCTCCAACAGGTACTTGAAGCGCCTGTTCGTCTCCTCAGCCGAGCCGAACCCCGCGAACATACGCATGGTCCAGTAGCGCGAGCGATACATGGTGGGGTGTACCCCCCGCGTGAAGGGGTACTCGCCCGGGAAGCCGAGGTCTTGGGTGTAATCGAAGCCGGGCAGGTCGGCGGGCGTGTAGATGCGCTCCACCGACTCACCAGATATAGTGGTGAACTCCTCG
>JBBSGN010000678.1:0-2489 GCA_038254085.1 Chloroflexia bacterium
ATGCACACCCATAGGGTGACATGATGACACTTGTGTGACCTCGCTGGATGTAGACTGGTTACAGGTGACTATCAGAGGCTTGTGACGTTGAGATGCGAATATTGAGCCTTGCCGGGGTGCACCGCAGTGCAGGGAAGTGTACAGGAGGCTACATGTGTGACGTTGGCGTGACTCACAATGGGGTACAGTTTGGTCAGTGCGGGCATCCAGTCGTGCTCAACGATTAGGGGCTAACGGCCAAAGAGAAATAGGAGCTATAGCAGATGCAAAACAGGAGGTAGAAAATGGCTGAACGTGAGTGGATGACCATTCGAGAGGCAGCAGAGCGCCTCAATGTCTCGACAGGTAGGCTTTACCAGCTCGTCCGTGCGGGCCTGGTACCGATATGCAGGCTGCCCGGGAGCCGAGCAATCAGGATACCTACAGCTGCATGGTCGAAGTGGATGTCCGAGCAGACTGAGCGCGCTCTGTCGAGCGTCAAGTATGGGGACGAGGACGAAGCCTGAAGCAGGCAGGACAAATAGGGCGAGTAGGATGGGCAGGACGGTAGGAGCGGGAGCACATTGTCCCGCTGTCCCGCTGTCCCGCTGTCCCGCTGTTCTGCTGTCCCGCTGAAAATAGCCGGCGAAACTAACAAATGGGAGATAAGCATTGCCATGACTGATCTACTGAGCACGGCTCTCACATACCAAAAGGAGGGAAAGGCGGTCGTGGCATCCTCCGGTGAGCATCCGACTGTACCCTGGGGCGAGTTCGTAATCAGACTCCCAACCGAGCAAGAATTGCGGGACATGTTCGCGCCTGGAAGGTGCGAAATCACAGGAGTGGCGCTCATACTCGGCCCGGCAACATGGCAACATGACCCCTACCTCTATGTGCTTGAGTTCGAGGGGCGATACCGTACAGAGGCTACTGCATGGCTGGATGAGCATATTCCTGACTGGCATTCCACGCAAATATGCGATTCGGGCAATAGCTCATTACACGTGTACCTCACGTCCACGGCTCCTGTGAAGACCAGGAAGCACGCGTGGGGCGAGGTGCTTGGTGAAGGCGCTGTTACGCTCCTACCACCCAGCATACATCCCGAAACAAAGCGCCCTTACATGTGGATCAGCGCCGGCGCCTACCGGCCGCTGGTCGTAGACCCGGACACGCTGCCTCTGCCATGGGTCTCAAAGCACACCGGAGCCTCGCAGAATGGGCAAACGGGACAACACGGCGAGAACGACATGGACAACGGCGACAACGGCGACAACGGCGAGAACAGTGGCAACGGCGAGAACAGTGGCAATGGCGAGAACAGTGGCAATGGCGAGAACAGCAGGATGGCCAGGAACGTCACAATCTCCACCAGTTCCACCGGCTCCAACATCACGGGCGTCGCACACGGCGCACACGGTGCCGAAGGTGGTCCGACCGCCCAACTGCATACAACTAATGGTTACAACGGCAACCGAAGTTACAACGGTTACAACGGTTACAACGGTTACAACGGTTACAGGACAAGAGCGCTTATGCAATCTGCACACTCGGCGCAGTCAACCCGGATGACAGTCGCCCCAATCGCGCCGGTATCCCCAGTATCCCCAGTATTCCCAGCAGCGCCAATCACATCAACAATCCCGGTCACATTCACAGGCGGACAACTACTGGCGATGAAACTACCGGATCCCCGGTGGGTGGTACCTGCACTCTTGCCTGAAGGTCTCTCGGTGTTTGGTGGTAAGCCGAAGCTGGGCAAGTCCTGGCTTGCTCTGGCGCTGGCAATGGCTGTTGCTACAGGCGGGCTCGCTCTCGGTAAGGCCATAGTTGAGATGGGTGAGGTGCTCTACCTGGGGTTGGAAGACACCGCCCGGCGGTTGCAGGACCGCCTCAACAAGCTGTTGAGATCTATTGATATGGACGCCCTAGCGCCAGCATTGCCAGGATCGCCAGGGTCATCGGCGTCATCGGCATCGCAGGTATCAACGATCTCACCCTTATTGTCGATCTCCCTGGAAGCTCTGACGCTGGCTACCGAGTGGCCGCGTCTCGATGAGGGTGGGCTAGTTGCACTCGACGACTGGCTGTCAGCTCACGAGCGGGCCAGGTTGGTAGTGATCGATACGCTCGCACGTATACGCCCAAGGCGTAGGGTCAGCGGCGGGAGCCTGTACGACCAGGATTACGCCGATATGGAAGGCCTGAAAGCCCTTGCGGACCGGCACGGCGTGGGTATTGTAGTGGTCCATCACCTGCGCAAAGCAGCGGCGGACGACCCGCTAGACATGCTCAACGCCACGCTAGGACTCGCGGGAGCAGTCGACACAGGATTCGTCTTGCAACGCGAACGCGGAGAGCACCACGCAACCCTCTACCTCAGGGGGCGAGATGTGGACGAGCAACAGTTAGCTCTGCAGTGGCATCCTGAGTCCGCCACCTGGACGATCGTGGGCGATGCAACGGAGTACCAGCAGTACCAGCAGAACGAGACAAAGGCTGCCATC
>JBBSGN010000679.1:0-2479 GCA_038254085.1 Chloroflexia bacterium
GCATGTGCTCGACGAGCAGATACGCACGCTGATTGATAAGCACTTCGACCTGCGGCCGGGTGCGATCATACGCGACCTCAATCTGCGGCGGCCTATCTACAAACAGACCGCGACGTATGGGCACTTTGGCCGCAATGACCTTAATGTGCCGTGGGAGCAGACCGACAAGGCCAACACCCTTCGCCGCGAGGCCGGGCTTGACGGCGAGGCTAAACTAGAGGTGCTGGCGCCGAGCGTGGGCGCTAAAGGCAACGGCCACCACGCCGAGACCGAAGCGCCGGTAGCGTCTACTGTAGGCAAGCACTAAACCCAAAATGGAAGATAAAGAAATTGCCCCGGTTCGGGCGCTCGTGACCGGGGCCGGCGGGTTTGTGGGCAAGCATCTGCTGGCCTGCCTGGCTGCCGAGACGGATTGGGGGCTATACGCTAACGCGCACACACGCCCCGAACATCCGGTCGCTCCCGGGCGGGTGCAGTGGGGGGCGTTCGACCTGACCGACCACGAGCAGACCTCCCAGGGCGTGAGCGAGGTGAGGCCGCAGTACATATTTCACCTGGCGGCTCAAAGCAATGTGCAGGTAGCTTTCAAAGACCCCGCCGCTACCCTGATGAACAACGTGGCGGGGCAGTTGCACCTGCTGGACGCTCTGAGGGAGAGTTCACCGAACGCGCGTATACTGATAATCTGCTCATCGGAGGAGTACGGGCTGGTGCGCCCAGAGGACATCCCGATAGACGAGGAGACCCCTTTCAGGCCGAACAACCCGTATGCGGTTAGCAAGATAGCTCAGGACGCGCTGGCAACCCAGTACTTTCTCAGCTACGGCCAACAAACCATTCGGGTGCGCCCGTTCAACCACATAGGCCCCGGCCAGACCGAGCATTTCGTGACCGCCGCCTTCGCAAAGCAGGTAGCGCGTATCGAAGCGGGCCTGCAAGAGCCGATCATCTACGTGGGCAACCTGGAAGCCCAGCGCGACTTCACCGATGTGCGCGACATGGTGCGGGCCTATCTACTGGCCGCCGTGAAGGGCGAGCCGGGCGAGGTATACAACATAGGGTCGGGCGAGGGCCACACCATGCAATGGGTGCTCGACACTTTCCTGGCGATAAGCAAGGTAGAGGTAGAAGTAAAGCAAGACCCCGCCCGTATGAGACCGTCCGACATCCCGATCCAGATTTGCGACCCCACCCGCTTCCAACAGCGCACCGGCTGGCAACCGCAAATCCCCTTGGAGCAGACATTGAGAGACATATTAGAGTATTGGAGAGAGAAGGAACGTAATGAGTAAAACGTAAAACGTAAGGGCTTTTCTTACGTTTTACGCATTATGAGTCCGTTTTACGAGTCCATGAAAGCAGTAATCTTAGTTGGTGGGCAGGGCACACGGCTCCTGCCGTTGACGGCTAACAGGCCAAAGCCGCTGATACCACTGGTGAACAGGCCCTTCCTGGACCATGTGCTCAATTTACTGCGGGCGCATGGCATACAGGACGTGGCGCTGGCTATAGCGCATCTAGCCGAGAACTTCGAGCAAGCTTATGGGGACGGCTCGCAACTCGGCATGAAGCTGGCATATGTGCGCGAAATAGAGCCGATGGGCACGGGTGGGGGTATCAAGAACGTCGAGAAATACCTTGAGCCGGACCAGACTTTCGTGGTGTTCAACGGGGACATCCTCACCGACCTCGATTTGACCGATATGCTAAGGTTTCACAGAGAGAACGGCTCGCTCTGCACAATTTCGCTGACGTCGGTGGACGACCCTAGCGCTTATGGCGTTGTTGATATGGACGAGGATGGTCATATTCAGCGATTTACCGAGAAGCCGAAGCGGGAAGATGCTACGTCCAACTGGATAAACGCAGGCACTTATATCCTCGAACCGGAAGTGCTTGAATACATACCGGCAGGCCAGCACTACATGGTCGAGCGCGGGCTGTTCCCCATACTGCTTGCGGAAGGGAAGCCTCTGTACGGCTACCGCACGGGCGCATACTGGCTGGACATCGGCACACCGGCCAAGTATTTGCAGGCGCAGGAAGACCTGCTTGCCGGGCGACTCAAGCTCTATCTTGCGCCCGAAGGCGAGCTATTGTGGGACAGAGTGTGGGCCGGCGAGGGCACTTTCGTGCATAGCGAGGCTCGCATTGCAGGTCCGGTAGTGTTGGGTAAAGGGTGTAAGGTAGGCCCAGGAGTCAGCATCACAGGCCCAGTCATCTTAGGCGACGGTTGCCAGGTATGCGAAGGCGCTCAATTGGAAAGGCTGGTAGCCTGGAATGGTGTCGAGTTTGGGGCCAAGAGCCAATGCAAGGAGTGCCTGATAGCCAATGATGTGAAAATAAGCGGGGGGAGCCAGGTGGAGGGGATGGCTGTGGTGGGGGATAACGCCGTTATAGACCCAGGCCAGCGTGTGGCGGACGGGGCAAGAGTGCAGCCGGGGCCGGTAGTCGGTGGTCGGTAGTCGGTAGTCGGTGA
>JBBSGN010000680.1:0-2477 GCA_038254085.1 Chloroflexia bacterium
CCCTTCGTGGCTGCGTATGTAGGCCAGCGCCTTTTTATTGGCAGGCGACAGAAACTCTATATCCCCGCGCCCAAACACCGGATATTGCTTGCGAACATGGATAATCCGCTTCATCCAATTGAGCAGGCTCGTATCGGTGCGCCTACCACGAGCCAAGAGCGTGCCTACCACCAACACGAGTGCCTTGTCCCAGGTAGGACGGGTGAAAACTGGCTGGAAGTAGAGCAGAACTTGTATAATCGGGTAGGGTAGGGACATCGTGAGCCTCCTTGTTTTAGATGATGCTTTGGTCGGCTCCCTTTTGCCATCGGCGCTTGACAACACACCAAAAATAGTTTATAATTAAACTATACAGTTTAATTATAAACTAAACGGAAGGAGGTAATGCGACTAATGACAGCTGGAGTGCAGCAACCGGGTGTGCTGGCGTGGCTCTATATGATGCGCGTGGCGAGCAAAATACACCACCACTCGATGCATCACCTCGCCCAGTACGACCTCACGCTTGCCCAGTTCGATGTGCTGGCCCACCTGATGGCGAACGGCGGCATCAGCCAGCAGGCCCTGTCGGAGAGGCTGCTGGTCACAAAGGCCAACGTGTGCGGCCTGATAGACCGTCTCGAGAGCCGGGGTTTGGTCAAGCGATGCGGCCACCCAGAAGACCGGCGCTTCAACCTGCTGCACCTGACCGAAGACGGCGCGGCGCTGGCCGACCGGGCGATCCCCGCTCAGGAAGAGTTCATCCAGGGCCAAATGTCGGCTCTAAGTACCGACGAGCAGCGAGCCTTGCGCACTCTGCTCAGGTCTCTGGACCAGTCGTTGGCGGAGTAGCGTATACCTCTTTTCTGGCATAGTTTTTGCAAGCTGTGAAGTATCGGATATATAGAATCAATGGTTATAGTCTCAAGGAGGCAAATTAAAAATGGCTAATACAACAACCCAAACCCAAGTAGCAAAACGGACGACTTGGAAGATCGATCCCGCCCATACGCTGGTCGAGTTCTCAGCAAAGCATATGATGATTACCACCGTCAAAGGCCGGTTCCGCGGCGTCGAGGGCACGATTGAGCTCGATGAGAGCGACTTCACCAAATCCTCGGTGGTCGCAACAGCGGACACTTCGACCCTTGACACCGGCGTTGAGTACCGCGACAACCACCTGCGCTCCGCCGACTTCATCGAGGCCGAGAAGTTCCCGCGCATCACCTTCAAGAGCACGCGCGTCGAGCGTGCAGGAGACGACAAGTACCGCTTGATTGGCGACCTCACCATCCGCGACGTAACCAAGCAATTAACCTTCGACGTCACTTACGAAGGGCGCGGGCTGGGCGTAGACGGCAAAGAGCACATCGCATTCGAGGCCAAGACCGCTATCAACCGCAAGGATTGGGGTCTCAATTGGAACGTTGCCCTCGAGACGGGCGGCGTGCTGGTGGGCGATACTATTAGGCTTGAAGTAGACGTTCAGGCCGTCAAGGAATAAGACGGTTACAGTTGCATATAGAGCAGACAAATGGCCGCAACGCGGCCATTTGTCTGCTCTATTCGGTTTCATTTCTGGAGCGGGTATGTCTCTTGATATACCGAAAGAGGCAAGCAGCCACATAGGAGGGCTATTCAATGGCCGACCGCATTCACGTGCTGGGGTTCGCAGGGAGCTTACGAAAGGAATCGTACAACAGGGCCGCGTTGCGCGCAGCCGAGGAGTTGTTGCCCGAAGGGATGACGCTCGAAACGTTCGACCTATCGCCCATTCCTCTGTACAATGGCGACGTAGAGGCCCAGGGTATGCCCGAAGCGGTGCAGCACTTCAAAGAGCGCATTGGGGCTGCTGATGCAATTCTAGTGGTCACACCCGAATACAACTACTCGGTGCCCGGCGTGCTGAAGAATGCGATTGATTGGGCCTCGCGCCCCATCACCGAGACACCCATGAACGGCAAACCGGCAGCTATTATGGGCGCGACCGCCGGCCCTTGGGGCACTGTTCGGGCCCAGTTGCATCTGCGCCAAATCTTCGTCTACACTAACACTCTGCCCCTGAGCAGACCCGAAGTGAGGATTCCGCTCGCGGAGCAGAAGTTCGACGAGCAGGGCCGCCTTACTGACGAAGTCAGCCGCGAACTGATCCGCAAGTTGCTCGAGGCGTTGGCGGTGTGGACAGCGAGACTAAAAGCGTAATGCGTAAAACGTAATGAAAGGCTTGCACTTACCTTTGGCTCATGTATGAACAGAGCGCAAATGCGGGAGAAACAGCGGCCAGGCTGGAACGTGTCATTCTGAGCCTGAATTGGGCGAAGCCCAAGAACCCGAAGAATTTTGGTCCTCGCGAGCAACGTTTGCGCTTAGAAGCTATCTCACAAATAACAACCGTCTCTTTAGCCGACCAGCTACCCCTTGTCATTCCTCGCTCCGCTCGGAATCACTATCCTTAGTACCAACTCGGCTAGCACTTTCCCTCTCTCCCAGACATCTTA
>JBBSGN010000681.1:0-2475 GCA_038254085.1 Chloroflexia bacterium
AGCACGAAGTACGGCTGGCGTGTGCGCTTGATGGTTTCCGTTATCTCGGGGTCGGCAGCGTGGACAAGTGCGCGAACTTCGCGGCAGATCTCCTGCTGCCACTGAGGAAGGGCATCGATGTAGGCATCGACCCGCGGATCGCTCGTATATACCGTGGATTTCAACTCAGGTGTCTCTGGTGTCATTGCAGATGCCTCAACTTGAACAAGAGCATGCTGGTCACTATGGGTGAACCGCGAACTGAGGGGGGCAATGGTGAAGAATCATTATGGTTCGGCTAACTGCCTTCTGAGAAGTGTAACCTCACTACTGCGGTACTCCGTTACTTACTCCTCCGATAGGTGAGATCGAAATCATGCTCCAAGTTGGACCCGTCGACTGACTTCTCCCAGCGGCCCGTAATAACGCTGCCACCGTTGCCGTTGTCACTTAATGTGCTTGTGAAACGCTGCGAGAACCCGGGCGAATCTCTCCATGGAGAGCACTAAAAAGTCGGGGGTACAGCGCGGGAATTTTTACTATCTCAAAGCCAGACGTTCTCAGAATAGGCTCACGAAGGGCTGTCGCTTGCAGCCAAACAGTTGCATGAGAAACTCTCTGTATCCTAATACCCCCGACTTTTTAGTGCTCCCCAGGGGAAACACGCCGGCGACTTTGGCGAACTGCCCGCGCGTCATGAAGGCGTATGGCCGGAAGGTGCAGTCGCCGTAACCCGAGATCACCCGCCACGTGGCCAGCTGGCTGACCGCCGCATAGAAGTAGTCGCTCGCCGACACGTCGCGGAAGAACCCCCGCGGGCACGCCGTCGGGCTAACCGCCGGCGTCCAGGTGGGCGCGGGGCCGCCCGTGCCCACAAAGCGCGCGACCAGCAGCTCCTTGCCCGCCCCCGTCCAGGCATCCCCGGCGATCACCAGGCGTCCGGCGCTGTCGAGGGCCACCGCGTTGGCATCGCCGCCCCGCGCGCCCACGAACTGGCCGACCGCCCGGCCGTTGCTGCCGAACTCCGGGTCGAGCCGGCCGTCGGGCAGGTAGCGCGCCAGGCCCACCTGCGGGAGCTGCGCCGCGCTGACCGCCACCCGCCCGGCCAGCACGATCTTGCCGTCGGCCTGCAGGGCCAGCCCGCGCGCGTCGTCCGGGCCGACGCCGAAGTCGGTGCGCACCAGGCCCCCGTTGCCGAAGCCAGCATCCGGCCAGCCCCACCCATCGTAGCGCAGCAGCACGAAGTCGGTGGTCAGGCAGTTGTCGCACTCGGCGGCCACCGTGCCCCCGGCGAGGCTAACTACTACCGACCATAGCATATATGTTGGTTTTGCCCACGTCGTGTTCATAGGCCGTAAAGGGGCGAGCACAGCGGGCACACCAGAAGCGGCGACGGGTGAGTTGGAGCAAGCAGGCCCACGGCCCCCAGGGGAGATCGCGCACAGTGCGGCGATGATACTGATGCACCTGGAAGCTAGCGGTACGGCAGTCCGAGCAGGCAGCGACGGGGGCCGTCGGCGTGCAATGCAGATAGAGCCGGTTCTGCCAGGGCACGAGTTCGAGGGCGGTCACGGCCAGATCCTCCAAAGCTAACAACTGGATGAGCGCAGTGGGATTGAGGGCGTTGATCCACACCCCATCCTGGGCTATACTGTCCATATGAATCCTCCTTGGGCAAGACTGGGTGCTTGAATATCCCCCATCTTACCCAGGAGGCTTCCGTTACGTCAATCGCTCCACACTATTCCTCAATGAGCCTGTTTATCCGTAATGTAGAGTACTCTCCGGCCATTCCAATAGGCCCACCTCAAGTGCCTTGATTAGAACCTGCGCCTCTGGGGTGCGCACTCGTCTTTATGAAATGGGTGTCAGGCGGGTGCGCTTCATCTTTGCCCAATCGGAGGCTCCTGGTGACCCGGGCGATCCGGATCAGCATGGACGGACGCGGGCGCGGGCTCGACAATCTTATTTTGGCCGGCCAGGGGCCTTGACAGCGGGGTACATTATAGACCTCCTGGATTCTTGCAACATAACCGTATCTTCGCCATAATCATATCATCAGCAGTGAAGTCGCCGGCTACCGGCCTGTTGTGCTAGCGAAACTAAAGATGGCGCTATTGGCGTAGCCGCAATCGTAGAAGCCAGCAATGTCTGCCTTACCATCAGCATTGAAGTCGCCGGCTACCAGTTGGCTGCGCTCCCAATCCCACCCACCGCGATTACTGATCCAAAGCTGCGTGCCCGCGAAGCGGCCGTCATTGTAGGTGAACAGGGATAGGGCGCTCTTGGCGGTACCGTAATTGTAGAAAGCAGCGATATCGGCCGTTCCATCGCCATTGAAGTCGCCGGCTACCAGTTTAGTGCGCGCCCAATCCCAGCCCCCGGGTCCGCTGTTCCATACCTGGGTACCTGCGAAGCGGCCGTGATTGTAGTAGAGCAGGAACAGGGCGCTCGTGTCGGTACCGTAATTGTAGAATGCAGCGATATCGGCCGTTC
>JBBSGN010000682.1:0-2458 GCA_038254085.1 Chloroflexia bacterium
CTCCGAAACTGTAATATAACGAAACTATATGTGTGATTTATATGCTGTATATAGGGATTATACCTTAAAACTGGCCGCTTTACATCAACGACCACACCAGGCTGCGGAACCCTTTCGTGCGCTACTCTGCGCGCCCATCTCGGCTCTTGGTGTGGCTAGGTATTGGGTGATAGGTGTTGGGTTTCGGGAAAGGAAGAGGCTAACACCCGTCGCCCATCACCCATCACCAACGCCCACGCTAGCTCACTATATTGAGCGGGTTGTAGGCGAAGCTGATCTCTTCTAGGGCGTCGTGGGCGGCATCGCGGATAGCAGGCTCGTTGCTCTTGAGCGCGTAGCCTAGGGCTTCGGCTGCGGGCTTGCCACCGATTTGCCCTAGCGCCCATATCGCCGCCAGCCTCACTTCGAGATCACAGTCGTCTACCATGCGTACCAGCATCGGGAGCGCGTCGGCCAGCGCCATCTCCCCGGCGGCACGGGCGGCTTCGTAGCGCATGGGCGCGCGGTCGCTCTCAAGCTCGCCCAGCACAACCAACTCCCAGCGCGTGTCCATGCTGCGACCCATGGCGAACAGCGCGCTCTCGGCCTGGCGGCCACCGGCCCTGTACGCCTCGTTCACAAGCTCCCGCACGTCCTTGTCACCGTGCAGATAGCCAAGAGCTTCTATGGCGCGGCGGCGTACGTCCGGGGTCTCGCTCTGGTCCCTGGCCGATTGGAGGAGTGTATCGCGCAGTTTGCCTGCCTGGTCACCTAGTTTGTCTTTATCGCACTCGGCCTGGTAGACGAAGCGGCCCAGCGCCATACTTGCGGCTTCGCGCACCTCCTCGTCGGGGTCAAGGCGCAGTATATCGAGCAGCCTCGATAGGAGCAACCTGCTCTCGTCTTCGTACAGGCCCTCTATTGCGGCCAGCCGTACCTGGGGGTCGGCGTCTTCCAGCGCGGCCAGGAACACCATGCGAAAGTGATAATCTATGTTATCCTCGGCCATGCTCACCAGATGGCGCACGATCTGTCTGCGACGCTCGGTAGGCAAAAGGAGCCACGCCTCGCGGAAGGTTGTCCGGTCCTCGCTGCTTAAGTCCGACAGAAAAGTGAGTTTGGATGCGTCAGGCGACTCACCCCGCCCAATGTCTGAAAGTCTATCCTTGAAGTCTCCCATTGATATTTCCGTTTCTATTTAAGCTATCAGCTATCAGCCAGTCGGAAAAGCTGATAGCTGATAGCTGATAGCTTTTTACTATGGACGCTTGGATGCGTCGTAAAAGTATGCTCCTGGGGTGCTTTCGTCCGCATAGAAGAACGGGTACGCGCCTGATAGCATAGTTCTAAGCCAGCTACGCGAGATGGGGCGCTCCAGGTTGACGACCGGGTAGAGGTCGTCGAATATCGCCCACAGCTTGCCGTCGTTTTGCTCGCCAACCACCTCGAAGGCGTTGATGATCACTACATCGGGGCGCTTGCGCTCGGACTCGTCCAGCTTTTTGCGGTTTTGCAGTTTGCCGAACTTGTCCTGCGTCAGGAGCATTGGGGGGTCGGTCTCCACCGTAAAAGAGACAGGGCGGAACACATAGCGGCCCTTGCGCTCATCGAATTGCAGCAGGTTCTCCTCGCGCTCATCAGTGCGGGTGAAGGCTATCTCGAACACGTCTTCGCCCCGGTCGGTAGGCACAACTGTGAACTTCGCGCCAGGGACCATGTGCTCGGTGAAAAGCTCGCCCAGGCCCATAACGTAGCCGCCACGGTTGCCTGCGGGATAGCGCAACTCGGCGAGTAGCGAGCCGTAAAGCTGGGGTATCTCGAAGCGCAAGAGAGAGGCGCGCTGGTCTTCGAACACAGACCCCTGGAACATGCGCTTGGCCCGGCGGTCATAGGGCAGCATGCCGTTCTCGTACTCATAATAGGTGAGGGCATAATCGAGCGAGCCGCTTTCCTGGTTCTGCTCGTCGTCCTCTTCCTCGGCCCAAGACATGGCAGGGTCTTCGAGGAAGCGATAATCCTGACCGATTTCGGCGGGCTTGCGGGCGGGCGGCACGACGGGCGATGCGCCCGCGCTGATCCAGAGGCGGTCGCTGTCTATGCCAACGAACTCGAAGTCCTTCTTCTCTTTGAGCATCCTGTAGTCAAGCGAGAAGCGAAGGCGTTCGTAGTCGGGGTGCTCAGGGCGGCGGTTTAGCACGTCGGCCATAATATCGCGGTCCGAGGCTACCCCGCCCGTCTCAGGCTCGTCCAGGTACTCCTTAATACGGCGGAAGTCGCCCTTGCTGAAGCGCTCAACCGCTTCGTCGGGGAATATATCCGACCCAAAGAAGACCAGGCGGCTGTCGGAGGCCACAGCAGAGGCCACCATCGCTTCCAGCGCCATGGCGACCGCTTCGTTCGCCATGATGTCGTCTACTGAATCGCGCAAGTCCACCGTGACGGGGCCACCGGCGGTCGGGATACGCACCTCAACCGGGCC
>JBBSGN010000683.1:0-2458 GCA_038254085.1 Chloroflexia bacterium
AATAGTCCCGCGATCACCAGAGCCACCGTATAGGGTACCCGGATGTACTTGGAGGCCACCGCCACCGCCATTACGGCGATGAGGAGCAACACTACCGTGGTGACGCCTATACTTTCCAGTCCGTGATCCATCTGTTTTCTAGTTGTCGGTAGTCTGTAGTCTGTAGTCTGTAGTCTGTAGTCTGTGGTCGGTAGTCTGTGGTCGGTAGTCGGTGGTCGGTAGTCGGTGGACCATTATGTCGTGGTTGATCTGCTTACATTCTAAACCCTCTTCTACTCACAGTCCATCCGTGTGACCAGCTACGGTTCCACCAATAATCGGGGGTTGAAACGCAAAGACGCAAAGACGCAAAGAACACACGGAGAGTTGTGTTGTTGAGGTTGCGGCTATGGAGAGTGCAGACTGAAGACCGAGAGCCGCCAACCCCTCATCCCCTCATCCATCACCTATTCTCTGCGCGTCCTTTGCGTCTTTGCGTCTTTGCGTTTAGGGTATTCTTGCTTCGCCCCCATTGTTGGTGGGACCGCCGACTACCGACTACCCCCGCCACTCGTTTGCCCTTTGCATCTGCCCTCGGTTATAATGAATCGCCGCGCACGCCGAACAGGTGCGAGCGCGACATTTGTTTAGCGACAATTATACCCTCTTGATAACAGTACAGTCCCACTCCCCAACTCAGGCAGGCGTTCAGGTAACTCACAACTCACAACCCAACTAGGCTTAGGAGAACTCAATGGATAGAGGTAACGGCAACAGTAAGTGGCTTTATATCCTGTTGGTAGTAGTGGTAGCCCTATCGGCTTATGGCCTGGGCGCGGCCACCTTCTATGCGACAGGTCAGGGAAAGTCATCTGCGCAGAACAACGGCAACTCGGTGGCTACCTCGGCCACACCACCGAGCGGCCAGAACCACGAGCTAGGCCCACAAGACACTCCGGTTCCCTCAACCGATCAGACCGCGCGCAACGAAGTTGACCAGGTGCTACGCCTCATTCAGCAGGAATCTTATTTCCGCCCGGTGGATCAGAAGAAGCTGTGGTATGGGGCTGCCACCGGCATGGCGCACTCTGTCGGCGACGACTATACCCTCTTCCTCACGCCACCCCAAACCCAGTCAATCGAGGCCGAGTTGCGGGGCGAGAACTTCGAGGGCGTAGGTATCTATGTCGAGATGCGCGATGGACGTCTCACGATAGTCGGCCCCATACCCAACACGCCCGCCGCCCGCGCAGGCTTGCGTGCCCGCGACGTGATTGCTCTTGTTGACGGTCGGGATATAACCGGCTTGGCGCTCGACCAGGTAGTGTCGCTGATACGCGGCCCGGCGGGCAGCAAGGTGCGCCTCACTATCGTGCGCGGTGACCAGCCGCCCTTCGAGGTAGAACTGATCCGCGCCTCTATAGACACGCCAGCCTGTAGCACCGACAACCGCGCCGACGGCGTCGTGGTGATTTCTTGCAGTATATTCGGCGACAAGACCATGCGCGACCTCGACGCGGGCCTCAAGCAGGCAATAGACAGCAACGCCAAGGGCGTAGTTCTCGACTTGCGCAACAACGGCGGGGGCCTGGTTGACGTGGCCGAGCGGATGCTCGGACGGTTCATACCGTCCAGCAAAGGCCCAGCTTTCTATGCAGCCCACCGCCAGGGCGACCCTAACCCTGAGCCGAATCCGATCATAGACCCCAGCTCCGGTGACCCCAAGTGGTACGACAAACCGTTGGTCGTGCTGGTGAACGGCGGCAGCGCCAGCGCCAGCGAGATCGTATCGGGTGCGCTCAAAGATTATGGGCGGGCTAAACTGATCGGCGAGCAGACCTTCGGCAAGGGGTCCGAACAGTTCGTGCATACCCTCCAGGACGGGGCCAGCATTCGCGTTACAGTCGCCCACTGGCTCACGCCCAACAAGAAGGACATCAACCCCAAGCCCACCCCGACAATCGCGCCAAACTCTACACCGCCGCCATTGCCTACCTTTACACCCACGCCCCAGGTAACGGTGTCGGCCCCCGACGCCACTGCCACCGCAGGCGCGCAGCCCCTCCCCCTCATCCCTGTTCGCGAGGACCGGGGCCTCACGCCCGACATAGTGGTGGTTCGTACCGAGAAAGATTACGACCAGGGAACAGACCCACAACTTGACCGGGCAGTGGAGTACGTAAAGAGCGGGAAGTAAGCGACGGACGACCGACGACCGCTAATACATGACACACAGTGCATGAACTAGCGAGCTAACGGGTCGTCCGTCGTCCTAAGAACTCCTAACAAAACCAGGGTAGTGCAGTAAAATATGGAATGGCAAAACCACTACTTACAGGCGAGTTGTGGGAGGTGATCGAGCCGCTCTTACCTCCCGAACCACCAAAACCGAGAGGTGGGCGTCCCCGCATCTCCAATGGAGGGGCACTCACAGGTATCTTGTTCGTGCTCAGGACTGGCTTACAGTGGGAGATGCTTC
>JBBSGN010000684.1:0-2457 GCA_038254085.1 Chloroflexia bacterium
AAATAAAGCTAATACACAACAGGAGGAAGCCAATGGATAGGTCAATGGTTACAACTACATTGCGCATCGAGGGAATGCAGATCGTCAGGCAACTCGGCATAGTCAGGGGCATCACCGTGCGGTCGCGCTCAGTGGTGGGGCAGATAGGTGCGTCGCTGCAACAACTTGTGGGCGGCAACATCACCATCTACACCGAACTGTGCGAGCACGCCCGCGAAGAGGCATTCGACTTGATGATGCAACACGCCGACCAGATGGGCGCCAACGCCGTCCTCGGCATGCGCTACGACGCCAACGAAGTCACCGACGGCGTGACCGAGGTGCTGGCGTATGGCACAGCGGTGGTGGTGCAGCCGAGAGGGTAGTGTGGAATGTAAATAACGTTGCAGCTATGGCTACTGATGCGCGTATCTGCTGTCGTGTTTTCTGCCGCTACTGGGCTCTCTGCTTGCTCAGGGCAAGGCTGTGAGGGTTGGCACTGGTGGGAGAGAAGGGGAAGGCGACGAGGCAGGTGGCGGGGATACCCACTGGCGGGTGGCTATGTCGAAGACGAAGACAGGGCCTGGTGTCTGCGTGGCCCAGGGGGTTAGCAGAGCATCTGGCGTCTCAAAGTAATAAAAATCAATCGGAGTCAGGGTGAACAGCGTGCCATCCACTGCCACTATCCGCACTGGCCCCGCCCTCTCTGGTGTCCTGTAAATGTCAGCAGGTTGGCGGGTGGTGCGGTTATAGATCATGATCACCCCCTGCTGACGGTCGCCCAAGCTGCCTTCTCTGCCCGACTCGACGTTGATTAATTCTCCGTTCACTATGCCCGTCCAGCCTGTGATAAAGAAAGGCTCTTGTGAATTCCTAGCGCCAGAGCCTGAATGAAGACCTAGTTCTGGAGTAGGTGATGGATAAATCGGTGGCCTTCCTGGGGTCCAGGTTGGTACGCCCGTCAACGCCACGGAAGTCCTCATTGCTTCTTCAGACAATGCGATGTGCGTGCCAGCTACTTCCTTTTCGTTTGGGGTGTAGATAGTTTGTGCAGGCGTCTCGGTAAGAGCCCCAGCGACAGGAGCCGATAACGGCTCCGCCCTAATTCCACAGGCGACGAGGAGAATGGAGGCGCAAATAGCCACCAGAGTAGTGCATAGGGCCAACCATGCCCTTATTTGTGTTCGATCTAAGCTCATCTGTCTATCTACGTTTCACGTTCTTGCTGCGCGGCCGGCGGTGACGAAAGCGGCAGGATCGGCGGGGGTGATGATTATCGTGCGGTCGTTGCGGAGGTGCAACACCACCGAATTGGCGACGTTGGTGCCGTACACCTCGACCTCCAGCGATTTCACATCACTGGGGTTGCGTACCCGCGCCTTGCTCGCCCACCCGAACAGCCCACCGATGCTGAGGATGGACATGTTGAAGAAAGAACCAAGGTTAGGGTTGGTCTCCATACGCGCTATATTCTCAAAGGGGATGTGTATCTTGCCCGGCCCCGCCCGCTCGATGGTCAACTCTCCATCGCCTAGCCTGTAGCCCTTCACCGAGCGGAGCCACCCGTAAACCACCAGCAAAGCCAACAGCACGAATACCGCCAAATCATAGTTGTCGGGCGCACGCCCGCCGATGAGGGTCAGCGCCACTCGCACCCCGAAGAACAGGAGCGCGGCAATCGAACCCAGCGTCCACACCAGGGCCGCCGCACCCATTGGCGCGACACGAAAGGTTGTGGGTGACATCTCAGTCATAGTGAATGCTCCTTATGGACGACGGACGATAAGAGTAGTTGGTTGTCGGTAATAACGCTCCCCCGGCTATCGCCCGTCACGAAAAAAATTGCCCCAAAATTGCCCCGAAATATCCTTGACATGGTATTGCTCATTCCGTATAATAACAGAGCCAACAGGCAAATAGGTTAAAAATCAAACAACAGGAGCAGCGAATACGAAATAAACGTACAGAATAGCCAAGCGGTTATGTGTATCTGTTTCGCTGCCGGTGCAAAAAGCGCCGGTTTTTCTTTGCTCCGACAGGCGGGAATGAGTTTGCGAAACTCATTGGGAAAAGGCCTAAATCGCCTTGACAAAGCCTGGGGGGTTTGATATAATTCCTATGTTGCGCCCTGAAAAACGGGAACGCAACGAACAAACAAAGAGCGAACTGGCAACGGTTTGCGATCACCTTAACAACTGAAGAGTGGAGAGACAGAAATAGGTAAGGAAAACAGTCAGTTCCTTCAAGCAAGGAATGGGAAGTGTTCGCTGAACACAAACCAAGTGCGAATTAGAGGCTTTGTGAAAGTCTCTGGTTTCTTGTTTGGAGAGTTTGATCCTGGCTCAGGACAAACGCTGGCGGCGTGCTTAACACATGCAAGTCGAACGGTCTACCCTTCGGGGTAGATAGTGGCGGACGGGTGAGTAACACGTAGATAACCTGCCCTGAAGTGGGGAATAACTCCTCGAAAGAGGAGCT
>JBBSGN010000685.1:0-2442 GCA_038254085.1 Chloroflexia bacterium
CGGCAGCGCCTCCGTCGGCCAGATAGTTAGTCTGGATGCTGCTTGGGTTGAAGCTGCCCAGGTAAGTCACGCTCTGGATTGCATTATTCCCGCAGGCCTGCGATATGCTTACTGTAACACACTGTGAGGAGCCGGTACTATTCGTGTAGGTGTAACTCTTGTAATGGCGGGTGAGCGTATCACTTACTGCACTGACTGCCTTGGGCGCTGCGCAACTGCTGGGAGGGCTGCCCAGACCCAGGCGGCCCGTCTGTGTTGGATCGGCAGTCGTGATTGAGTCAGTGAACGAGACATTGCCCGCGCAAGGGGTAGCCGTAGCACGGGTTGGTGTAGCTGTGTTAGTAGCGCCAGCGGGGACCGGCGTGGGTGAGCCTTGCGCCGCGCAACTCGGGAACTTAAATGAGCCGACGCGAGTGCGCCAGTCGCGTAAACCTGTAACTGAGAAGTACTCGGTGGTGTACCAGAAGGTACAATCATCCACCGGGTCCATCTGTATGGCGCTGTAGTCGCCCCAACGCGGGGCGGCGGGGAAGTCCTCCGAGCCTGTGCCCGCCAACAAGGTGGCCTCTCCTTGCCCAAAGGTGCCTGCCGGATCGCCCGGCAGGCGTCCCGCATAGCGGATGGAAGGGAAGAGGGTGCTGTTGGAGGCGCTGAAGCCCATTGCTATGTCGCCCGCCCGGTCTTGCGCTATGCTTCCCATCCAGCGATAGACCCCATCTCCAGGGGCGTAAGTACCTTGCTGGTAAACAGAAGCCCCGGCCACGTTATTCGGATCGCGCAACTCATACCAACGTGGCGCGGCTAAGCCGCTGGCGTTAACCGTGTGGTTGAGCACAACCGACTCGTAGGTGCCGAAGTTGCGGTAAGCCACTCGGTACATCAGCCGGTCGCCGATCACTTCAAGTTGCGCGGTCGTGCCCGGTTGAGGCACACAACGCTCGCGAGAGGCACCGCACACCGGGTAGACGAAGTCTTGTACCGAGATAAAGACAGGCCCCGTGAAGGTCGAGAGGGCCGGGGTAGCAAAGTCCACATGGAATTTGTACTCGGCCAGCGTTCCCGGGCTGTTATTGAACCACTCGAAGAAGAAGTTCGGACTGCCTAGAGGGGGCAGTATAGGCCCATCCAGGTCGCTGGACAGCAGCCCGCCATCTGTGGAATGGAAATATATCATCTCCGCAGTGGGATCCCCGGCTACCATCTTAGCCCGGTTGAAGGCGAAATTGCCTCCGCCCGGGTTGACGTTGAACTCGTTGGTGGTCATATAGTAGGCATCAGGCCACACGCTTATATGCGGGTAGTCCTCGAACTGCCCGGTGACCGAACTGCTTATGAAGTCGTAGCGGTAATAGGCCCCCGTTGGGTCCGAAGTGGTAGAAACGGCGAAGCACTGATGTGTGTCAGTGCTCTGGCTTACAAAGTTGAACTGGCTGATTACCCAGCGATCGGCCAGAGGGTCATAAAGGGCGATGGGGTCGCCGTTGTTGTAGGTCTCGCACACGCCGCCGAAGCCGGTCCACAACGTGTTTATATTGGTTGGACCGTACAGCGACACGCCCGTCTTACTGAAAACTTGCACTTGCGAGTTGACAATTTGGACGTAATGGTTACGCCCTACGTCACCGTTGGTGTCGGGGGGGATAGGGCCGTTCTGGTTATACATCCCCTCGAAGTTCTGTATAGGGGCCGGCATGGTGGCGGGGCCAAGGTTGCCCTTCACAGCCCTGTCTACAGGATTGTTAGCACCTTTGGGGTGGGTGAGGGGTGCGTTGTCGTTGTCCTCATCCCCGTTTGTCCGCGTGATCTTGGGCGGAATGTCGCGCAGAGGCCGCGAAACGTCACTCTTGACTGCAACTTTCGTAACCGGCTGGCCTAATGATTGCGTGCCTGCGCTCTTGCCCTGCGCAGGAAGTCCTCCTGTGCTGAAACCGGTGGGCAGGCCTGCGAAGGTCACGCTTGCGCTGAGGGCTGCGCCAAGCAATATGACAAGCAGTATAAACATGGATCGCCAGCTTTTTGGTCTGCCTTTTCCTTTTGCCATTAGTTTGCTCCTTCCCCTAATTCAACCAATAGAACAACGGACCACTCCTCTAGTGTAGGTAGGCTCTAGCGGTCAGTAAAGCGCATCCCTACCTTCTCCGCCTCCTCTATGTCCACCCAATATGCCCATTTTAGATTACCCCCAGTCAGGGAGCGCCTAACGTCCGGTTTGATGTGAGCCTGACGCCAGCGCGCCGCCACTCGTGCGGGCCATTGCCGGCTTCCGCTTTACGAAAGCGTCTATGCGAACCCTACAAAGAGCCGCCATAGCGTTGCCTTGTTTATCGCCCTGGAATAAATTGAAACTTATTGGCGTTGACTGAATTATGAACCCGGTTACCGGAAAGTGTCAGTTAGGCTTTGAGAAAGGATTTGGATATCGGTCCAATTGACTGTACGGGC
>JBBSGN010000686.1:0-2442 GCA_038254085.1 Chloroflexia bacterium
GCACACCGACAAGATCGTACGGCCAGGAGTAACAGTCCTGGAACGGATAGTCGCTCGTGCTCGTGAGCGGGCTTACAAAGAGACACTCAGCAAGCTCCAACCATTGTTGAGTGCCGAGCGCGGAGAGCGCCGAGCGTGGTTGGACAGCTTGTTGGTGGCCGATGGAAGTCTGGGCCGCACCTGCTTCGACTGGCTCAAGAGGCGGGCGAGAGGCAACACTCCCAAAGCTGTGTTGGCGGCCGTCGCACGCATCACCTACCTGCGAGAACAGGGAGTTGCAGAGTGGGATTTGTCTGCCATAAACCTGAACCGCCGCAAGTTCCTGGCGCGATTGGGCAAGAAAACGTCCAGTTGGGCGCTGAGCCGCGCACCCCATTACCGCCGTTATCCAATCCTGGTGGCCTTTCTGCAGCAGACGCTCGAAGAGTTGATAGATGAAAGCCTCGATCTGTTCGACCGCTACCTGGCTGATGCCGATAGCACCGCTCGCCAGAAACTGGACGAGTTCCGCCGCAGCACGGCAAGGGCAGCCAACGAGAAGGTGGTCCTGTTTGAAGAAGTGGGCGAGATCGTGCTGAACCCGGAAATCTCGGACACACAGTTGCGCCGATCCATTCACGAGCAAATCTCCCCCGAAAAGATGAGGGTGGCAGTGGAGGAATGCAAGCGACTACGCCGTCCGCTTGACGACAACTACTACGACTTCCTGGCCGACTGCTATCCCACTCTGCGCCAGTTCAACCCTGCGCTGCTCTCTACTCTCACTTTCCGATCCAATCGAGCAACCAGTCCTCTGCTCGAAGCCGTCCAGTTCGTACAACAACTAAACTCGCAACACAAGCGCAAGGTACCGAGCACCGCTCCGATGGGATTTGTGCCGGCTCGCTGGCATTCTTACCTGCGTGCCCCTTACAGGCATATCAATGGGGCCAATCGAGCCAGTGGGGCTGGCAGGGTATATGGAACTGGTAATGGTAGTGGCAGTGATAGGCATACCAACGACGTCAACGAGCGTAACAACACGAATGCCAAAAGAGGTGCCAGAGACATCTCCGAGGTTTCCCGCCGTTATTACGAGTTGTGCGTATTATGGGAGCTGAGGATGGCTTTACGTGCAGGCAACATCTGGGTGGAGGGCAGTCGCCGGTATGCCGACCCAGAGAGCTACCTGATGCCACAAGTGGAATGGAGAACCCGGCGTGCTGAAGTCTGTACTTTGTTAGGTGCTCCCATTGACGGTGCCGAACGGTGGCAGGAGCACAAGCAGGCGCTGACCGAGCGCATGAACGAGCTTGCCGAAGTGCTCGACCGTGACGATCACGAAGAGAATGAGCAAGGGCAAAGTGGTGAGCATGGGCTTGGGTATGGGTATGGGCACGAACAGGTGAGGTTGGAAGACGGGGAGTTGGTGCTTCCGCCTTTGGAAGCGGAAGAGTTGCCGGACAGCATGCATTTGTTGGAAGCCCAGGTGGCGGCACGTCTGCCGAGGTTGGAACTGGCTGATCTGGTGGTTGAAGTAGATCGCTGGACACACTTTACGGACCATTTCACTCATGCAGCTGGGAGCGAACCACGGACACAGAGAGTTCAAGAGCACCTGTATGCAGTACTGCTAGCGCAGTCATGCAATCTGGGTCTACACGACATGGAGCACATAACCGAATTTTCGCCCAAGGAGTTAGCCTGGTGTGCCAACTGGTACCTGCGCGACGACACCCTTCGCCCGGCAATCGTCACGTTGGTGAACCACCAGCACCGCCAACCTCTGAGCCAGGCGTGGGGTGGGGGCACTCTCTCATCGTCGGATGGTCAGCGCTTCCCGGTGGGCGTACCATCTCGCCATGCGCGTCCGTTGCCTCGATACTTCGCCTACCGGGACGAAGGTGTCACATTCTACACCTGGACGGGTGACCAGTGGCCGCAGTACGGCACGAAGGTGACGCCGGTGACGGCCAGAGATGCCGCTTATGTGCTGGACGAAATCCTTGATAACGAGACTGAACTGGCGATAGCGGAGCACACGACAGACACTTCCGGATATACCGAAATGCTCTTTGCTGCGTTCGCGCTTTTGGGGTTACGGCGCTAAGCCAGGCCGGGCCGCACGCTGAGCACCTGGCGGAGTCCCTCCCGTCACTCGCTGGCCTGCTGGAGGAGCTAGCCGCCCGCCTGGACGGAACTTGCCCCTTGGGACTGGACGGGGCCTTACGCCACTTCACAGCGCGAAGAAACATGGCTCCAGGACTACTGCATAGTACTGGCAGAGCTTGACAACTTCTACCGCACGTATGGTGCGCACTTCGATTTCATGCCACTTCTCTCACCTTCCGGTTACCGGAGCGCAATGTACGCATCTGGCCACCCAGCCAGGTCCGACTTCTGGGTGCCGGGTCGTCTCGGCTTAGAGGCGGCAGATGGTGAGGCTTTAGGGCGACAACACGA
>JBBSGN010000687.1:0-2438 GCA_038254085.1 Chloroflexia bacterium
ATAACGACAAGGGCCGCTATACCCAGCGACCATTTCAATACGCGTCTACGACCCCACCGACTCCGGGCGACGGCCACTTGAACCGCAGCAGGCTCGGCCGCTTGCGCCTGGGGGCCTGGAACTTCCTCGGAAGCCTCCGCAGGCCCAATCGAATTGCCGCTTACATGCCGAGCGGGCCGCCGTTTAGTGATTACGGCGGCCCACCTGTGTACTCTTCTGTGCTGCTGAGAAGCCATCCGGTCCTGGTCTTCGGAGTTATTATCGCCTTCGTCGCGGGACGACCCTTGCGCGGCGTAGCCCTCGCGCGGGCATGGTCCGCCACAGGCGCGAGCGCAGAGCGTTCCACGCCCGCAACAGCGAGGCCCGCTCGGTCGGATTTAGTCCGGCCCGGCTGTACCGCTCGCGGACGTACGCCCTGGCTATACTGCGCGTGAAGAACGAGGTGCCTGGCACTTCACGCGCCAACGCCTCGCTGAACTCGTATGGCGTCTGGTGAACAGCAGGGCCGAGGCGCAGCAAACGGGACCAGAAGAGCATCCTGCTGTAGTAGAACCCCGCGTTTGCCCCTCTCTGGCGCTTGCGTCCCCAGGGGGTGATAGGCAGCCAAAGCGCCAACGCCGCCAGCAGCATGGCGGCCAACAGCGCCACCGCTACCACCGAAGTCCAGGGCCAGCGTCCCAGAGGCCCACCGGCCCCGTTCCCCTGCGTGTCGGTGCTGCCTGCCGTCCCCTTATCCGGGTCTTTCTGGGGGGCAGTAGGCACTGCGGAGGGCGTGCCGGACTCGACGGGGTCGGTGCCGTTCACGACCGGCCCCGGTTGGTGAGTGACCACCGCCTGCGACGGAGTCGGCTCAAACTCGATCCAGCCATAGCTAGGGAAGTACACTTCGGGCCAGGCGTGAGCCGCCGATTCCTTCACTATGAACGATTGCGAGGCCGCGTCGTAGCTGCCCGGCGCGTAGCCGGTCGCCATGCGGGCCGGTATACCCAGACTCCGCAACATCACGATCATGGACGAGGCGTAATACTCACAATAGCCCTCTTTTTGCTGAAAGAGGAACCACTCGACGCTGTCCACCCCAGGCGGCGGCTGCGGGATTATGGTGCTGTATTTGTAATTGGTGCGCAGATACGTTTCGATGGCCTTCGCCATGTCATACGGGTTGGTTGCCCCCGCCTCGGTGACTATGCGCCGCGCAAGATCGCGCACCGGCTGGCGAACGGTGGCAGGCAGGGGCAGGTAGCGGGCCCGCACCCACTGCTCGTCGTAATCACCCGGGCTAATCTTGCGTAGCTCCGTGTCGGTGGCCTGTGTTACCATTGAGACCACCGTGTACTGGTCGTTGCGCGACAGCGAGCCGAGCGCACGCAGGGCCGAAATATCGTCGTACACCGGCACTTCGCCATAGGCCGCGATGTTGATGTCATAGTTCGGACCGCTGGTGCCGAAGCTGACGCTGATGCCTCGCTTACCCAACTCATCAATCTTCTGCTTTATCTCGTCCCCCTTCGAGGTCGAGTAGAGTTGGATGGCTGTTTCGTCGAGCGGGTTAACGTTACCGAGCTCGCGCAGTTCGCGCTGGGCCTCGCGCACCGACCCAAACAGACCGCGCAACTCTAAAGGCACGGGGTTGCGACTCGTACCCGCTGTGCCTGAGTAGACGTTGTCCAGGTTATAAACCTCGTTCAGCGTGCGCCAGGATACCTCTAGCCTGCTGGGCGTGGTCATACTAACGGGCCGCGAGGAGGCCCACAGAATGTCGGCCTTCGGAGACACCACCTGCACAGTGTAAGTGACTTCTTTGCGCGCTTCGTCCTGCGAGTCAAGCTTTTGGTGCGCGTCGAGGGCCAACAACGGGCTTAGACGCGAGACGTGGAAGGTCTCGGCTGAAGTGTCGCGCCAGCCGGTGCCGGTATACTGGTCGAAGGTAATGGCCCGCCAGTAATGTCGCTCTTTGGACTTCACAATGAGGGCCACCGAGTCGCTCAGGTTGAGGGAGCCGCCCATCGTGAACGACTTATTGAACGAGGCGTAGCCCCCAATGGCCTGGTTGCCGCCATGCACCTGCGACCACAGCCTGCCCATGCTGCTCTGGAAGTCCACCCAGGGCTGGTTCACTTTCTCCCACATGCTGTTGAGGGTGCCGTTGACGGCGGTGGTCGGCACGAACCACATGGCGAGCGCCAGCAGCACCGACACCGCGCTGCCGGCCCACAGAAACCCCCAGGCCAGCGCGGGCGAGTAGTTGACCTTCTCGCGTTGCCACCGCTCCTCTTGCATGAGCAGGTTGAAGCGGATCATCAGCAGCAGCGCGCTGAACATGAACAGAATGATGTAGCCGTTCAGGTTGACCAGCGAGTAGGAGAGGTTGATAAGCAAGGCCGCGCCGTTGGGCACAAGCGCCCACCATAGCTGCCGCGAACGAAAGACGAAATATG
>JBBSGN010000688.1:0-2436 GCA_038254085.1 Chloroflexia bacterium
GGTTTTGCTTAGAAGGAGGAAGGAGCGGACATGTCAAGTTTTTATCTGTCTTTGCTCTGTTCTGTTAAGTATACGGGTAGAGTTACAATTCGGATTTCGCTCGCGCCTCTGGTGCGACCGAACGCGCCAGCACTTCCCTTGCTGTTGCCGTGTCTGCGTCCATCTGCTTGATGAGTGGCTCTATGCCCTCGAAGCGGATTTGTGGACGGAGAAACTTTACGAAGTGGGCGGTGAGAGGTTCGCCGTACAGGTCCGCGTTGTAGTCGAGGATGTACACTTCCACCAGGCGGGCGTCGTCGTCGAAAGTGGGGCGTGTGCCGATGCTGGTGATAGACGGCAGCACTTCGCCAGTAGCGGGCCGCGCGGTCCAGGTGGCGTAGACCCCGTCGGCAGGCAGAGCCTGGTTGGGCGGCAGAGCCAGGTTGGCGGTGGGATAACCCATCTCGCGGCCTCGCTTGGAGCCTGGGACCACTGTGCCGGACACGGTCGGGTAATGGCCCAGCAGGGCAGCGGCAGTCTTCATATCGCCGGATAGGACAGCCTCGCGGACGCGGGTGCTGCTGACGGGCGCGCCGTCTACTTCTACCAGTGGGGCGATACAAAGTGTGTAACCGAGCTGGCCGCCCATGCGGGTCAGCACACCTGTATTGCCCGTGCGCCCATGGCCGAGCGCGAAACCCTCGCCTTCCCACAACTCGACGAAGGGGAGGTACTTTAGCACCCAGGCTATAAAGTCGGGCGCTTCCACCCGCGATAGCTCCTCCGTGAAGGGCACTATCACCGTTTCATCAAGCCCGGTCTTTGCGAGCAGGTCCAGCTTTTGGGGCAGGCGCGTGAGGTATGCTAACGGCTGGCCGGGCCTCAGCACCTCCCTCGGCGAAGGCTCAAAGGTGAGGGCGACGGCGGGCACGCCCTTTGCGCGGGCACTCTGCACGACGTGGGCGATAAGCGCCTGGTGCCCCAAATGCACGCCGTCGAACGAGCCGATGGTGAGAACGGCTGGGGTGGGAGTGCGCTGGGTTAGGTCGGGGATGGTTTGCATACTTTATCGCTAATAGGTAAAGACCTTGTGTGGGTGCCAGAAACCTCTTTGCTCGTCCCAATACATTATAGCTAACAATTCTCCATCGCAATTAATCGCCTGCATCATCGGCCTCTCCCCCTCCTCCGGTCCCGGCAACCGCAAGGGCTTCCCTTGCCTCACATCTCGCTCTTCCTCGGCACTAGCCCGGTGCGTCTTCCACCCGGCCAATATATGCTCAGGCGAGTACAGCTTCTCTTGCCAGACGCTCTCCCTGAAAATGGCCTCCAAACCTTCTAGCGTGACGGCCCCTTCTAACGTGAACGGGCCGTGCCGGGTGCGGACCAGCGCGTCAAGATATGCTCCTGTGCCGAGCGCAACCCCCGCGTCATAAGCTAAAGAGCGGATGTAGGTGCCCTTGCTGCACTCTACGAACAGGCGGAGGGTAGGTGGCGCGTATTCCTCGACTTCAAGGCGCGTGATTGTGACGCGGCGGGGTTGGCGCTCGACCACCTGTCCGGCGCGGGCCAACTCGTATAGCTTCTTGCCACCCACTTTGATAGCGGAGTGCATGGGCGGCACTTGCTCTATCGGGCCTCTGAAGGCTTGTAGGGTCGTCTCTACCTGTTGGAGAGAAGGCATGTCGGCGCTGGGGTTGGGCGTGATCGTGCCTTCGCGGTCATAGGTGTCGGAGGTGGCTCCTAGCATTAGCGTGGCTCGGTAGGCTTTGTCGGCATCAGAGAGGTATTCTACCAGGCGTGTAGCCTTGCCTACCACCAACGGCAACACCCCTGTCGCCATCGGGTCGAGCGTGCCCGCGTGGCCCACTCGATTTTGGATTTCGGGTACCCTCTGGGTGTTTGGATTTTGGATTGAATTCGCGTGCTCACGTAGAAGACGGCGCACCCGCGCCACCACGTCGTGCGAGGTGAGGCCGGGGGGTTTGTTGATGTTGAATATGCCGTCCATGCGTAGAACGTAAAACGTAAAAGGTAAGAGGCTGTTCCTTACGTTTTACGAGTTCAGAACTGCCTCGCACGCTTCCAGGAACAGCCGCATCATCTTTTTACCGACTGCCGGTATGGTGGCTCCGGCGGCCTGAGGGTGGCCGCCGCCGCCGAAGCGTTTGGCGATGGCGGCTACGTCTACGCCGGGGTTGCTGCGGAAGGAGACGCGAGTGGTGCCGTCCTCGCGCTCTTTCAGGACGGCGGCTACTTTCACTTCGCCGCGCACCGATGACAAGTAGCTTGCCAGGCCCTCGACCTCTTCTTCCTTAGCACCCGCTTCTTCGAGCATACGGGGGGTAACGCGGACGTAAATAACGCGGCCATTCGCGCCTACGGCTACACTACCCAGTGCCTTGCTCCAGAGCATGAGCGTGGAGAGGGGCCGGGTGTTGAACACGGTGTCTACGA